>CALMMH010000896.1 GCA_937868145.1 uncultured Phycisphaerales bacterium | reverse complement strand
CGACGAACGCGTACGGTGCCTTCTGCGTGCGATCGATTCTCGCGCGGAGCTTGCGTGCGATCTTTTCGGCGTCCGGGTCCTCGACCCACAGGGCCGGCCCATTGGAGAAGACCAGCTCCTCCGGATGCAGAGCAGGGGCGTCGAGCAGGGCCTTGGCGTCCTTGTGCGCCATGAACGCCGCCATGTTCTCCGTCGGCGGGAAGTAACTCACGGGAACGTACTGGCCCGTGACGTCGAAGACGGCCTTGCGAATCATCAGCTTGGCGGAGGCGATCTCGTCGGCCGCCGGCGTCTTGATTCTGGGCACTCGCGGCGTCTTGATCCTGCTCTTGCACAGATCGATGACCTTGCTCACGAGTCGTAGTGCGCCGTTGGCGCTGTCGGCGGTCACGAAGACGCCGTGCTTTTCGAGGAACAGAATCTGGGGCTTGTCGCCGTGCTCTTGCACGTAGCCTTCGACGAGCGACGCGATCTTCTTGGCCAGCATGTAGCCCGGGTCGGCATAGGGCACCCACAGGGCCGGGAGTTTCTCGCCTGCGAAGGCCTTCGCCAGTTCCTTCTCGCCGTTGCGGGAGTTCACGTAGGCCGAGACGACCACCGGGTGCAGGTGGATCACGTGCGACTTGAGCAACGCGTGCAGGTGCGACTCGACGGAGGGCCGGGCGCCCTTCGCGAGTGCGTCGTCGCAGGAATCCAGCAGCCGGCTGACCACGGCGGTCTCGCGGGCGATCGGGTCCAGTTTGTTCAGCGACTTGTCCTGGATGATCGCCAGGACCGGCTCGATCCGCAGCCGCCGCCAGCCGCGTTGCTCGTTCATATCCTTCAGGGCCGTGCCGCTGGCCTTGATGTACATGTGCTTGCCGTCCTCGGTCTTGACCGAGGTGTTGCCGCCGCCGCCCAGCACGAGAGCCGGGTCCTTGCCGGCGACGTTCGACATCCGAATCAAATCAGCCAATGCCTTGTCCATCGCAGAGATACCTCACAAAACTCAGAATATCCATTCAACCAAGGCGTCATTATTAGCACAATCCACCCCGCCTGTCCATGCCGAAGGGTTTTGCACAAACGAAGCCAATCGGCCGTCTCCCGGTTCTCTCCCGCCCCCGAAATTGGCTTCGTTTCGCAGGATCCGCCTCACTTGACACTTCAAACTGCACACTTGACACTTCCGCCAATTGGCTTCGTTTCGCACGCCGGCCCCCGGCACAGGCCTTCCCGTTCGGAGTCCCGCGTTTACGCGGTCTTGAAGTCGCGTTTGTACAAACGAAGCCAATCGGCCGTTCCGTGGGCTCTCTCCCGCCTCGAAATTGGCTTCGTTTCGCAGGATCCGCCTCACTTGACACTTCAAACTGCACACTTGACACTTCCGCCAATTGGCTTCGTTTCGCACAAACCCTCGCTTCGCAGACACAGAGGCCGCCGCACATCTCCTGGCCATGACCAAGACGCAAAGAACGCCAGGAAGACAGGACGGCTTTCCGAAGGATTGTAGTACGGACTGACCCACCTCGGCCTTCAGCCGGAACCAAGAGCGTTTATCGCTTTGCGGATACCAGCGGGGAGAGGGGATTTGTCCCAGGTGGTTGCTCCCGGCCGGCATCCCTCGTGCGAGGACCCGGCCTACGGAGTCCCCGACCTTCCGCAAACCGTCGCGGCGTTCCGACAGCCGTGTCTCTATTATAGACGCTCCGCGAGTCCTGTATGTTGCATAAAAAACCAAAATAGTGAGAGAAAACCGGTTCATCCGGCTTTCGCATACTTCCGTGGCCCTTGGGGACCCTGTCCCCAACCCCCTGGGATTTGTCGCTTTGCGCCAGAAACATGGCTGAGGGGAAGGCGACATCTCACAAAGGCAACGTCGCCCATGTCCCTGGACCGTGGCG
>CALMMH010000895.1 GCA_937868145.1 uncultured Phycisphaerales bacterium | reverse complement strand
CTGTTGAGGATGTACAGCAATCCATCGGATCTTTCAGGCGTCCAGGTGGAGGGCGACGCCGGCGTGTTCGCTCAACTCGTCGCGCAGTTCACGCCGCAACCGAAGCGGTTGTGGAACATCGTCCTGCCGCTCGGCTACGACAACAGCCGCAGCGAATAGGGGATTGGGCTTAAGGTGCATCCGAAACGCCGCTGCCTGAGAAGAGACGCGGCGGTTGCGGTGACGCTGTTTCCGGAAAGAAGGAGTGGAGATCATGAAGACGAAGTGCATTGGCGGCCCGTTTCATTGCAGGCTGGCTCTATTGTTCTTGGCGGCGACCGTTCTGGCTGTGGCGACGCCCGCGGTGGTGTCGGCGGACGCCGTGCCGCTCAAGGACGCCGTGGCCGATATGGAGCCTCAGGCCGTATGGCGGAACTTCTATGACCTGACGCAGGTCCCGCGGCCCTCGCATCACGAGGAGCAGGTGCGGGCGTTCCTCGTGCAGTTCGGCCAAGGCCTGGGGCTGGAAACCATCGTCGATGCCGCCGGCAACGTGCTCATCCGCAAGCCTGCCGCGGCGGGGCTGGAAGACCGTCCCGGGGCTATTCTCCAGGCCCACATGGACATGGTGGCCCAGAAGTCACAAGACAGCGACCACGACTTCCTGACCGACCCGATCGACGCCTACGTGGAGGGCGACTGGGTCGTCACGGATGGCACGACCCTGGGCGCCGACGACGGCATGGGCGTCGCGATCGCCATGGCGGTTCTGCAATCGGACACGCCGGCCCTGGGGCCGATCGAGGCGCTGTTCACCGTGAACGAAGAGGACGGCATGGACGGCGCTCTCGGCCTGGAGACGGGTCTGCTGCAGGGCTCGATCCTGATCAACCTGGACTGGGAGACCGAAGGCACCTTCACCATCGGCAGCGCGGGCGGAGATTACCTCAACATCGCGGCGACGTATTCCGAGACCGCGGTCCCCGACGGCGTGACCGCGTACAAGGTCTCCGTCAGCGGATTGCTGGGTGGCCACTCCGGCATGAACATCAATCTGGGACGCGGACACGCGACAAAACTGCTGGTTCGCCTGCTCACCACAACGGCCGACGACTACGGCGTGCGGGTGGCGTCGCTCGAAGGCGGCACCGCGGCCAACGCCATTCCCACCGAGGCGTCCGCGATCGTCGTCGTGCCCGAGTCGCAGGCCGGCGCGTTCCTGGCGTACGTCGACGAGTTCGAGGCGATCGTGCAGGCGGAGCTGGCGGCGGTCGAGCCGGACCTCGTCGTGCAGGCGGTTCCAGCCGAGTTGCCGACGGGGGTCATGGACGAGACATCGCAAGACCAACTCCTCGCTGCTCTCTATGCGACGCCGCAAGGCGTAATCCGCATGAGCGACGACGTGGACGATCTGGTCGAGACGTCCACCAACATGGGAATCGTCAAGATCGCGGAAGGGCAGGCGACCGTCATCTGCTATCCTCGCAGCTCGGTGGATTCGGAGTTGGACGACATCAACCAGATGGTTGTCAGCGTGTGGGACCTCATGGACGCTTCGGTGACGATCACCAGCCGCTTCTCCGGCTGGAAGCCCAACACGGCCTCGCCGATCCTGCTCCTGATGGAGGGCGTCTACGAGGAAATGTACGGCGTGACGCCGGGCCTCATGGCGGTTCACGCGGGCCTGGAGTGCGGGACCATCGTCGCCAAGTATCCCGGCATGGACGCGATCTCCATCGGACCGACGCTCCTGGACGTGCACACGGTCAACGAGACAGTCGAGATCTCCACGGTCCAGAA
>CALMMH010000894.1 GCA_937868145.1 uncultured Phycisphaerales bacterium | reverse complement strand
ATCTGAGAGCCGAAGCCTCGGATTTGAAATTGCGGATTTGAACTGGGGCACATAGCAGCGTTTGCGGTCGTGAGGTGTGTTATGCAGAGACAAAGAACGGTCATCTTCCTCCTGCTAATGGCTATCGGCGGCAGCATGTTGGCGTACGGCTTGCACTCGCAGGCCGCCGCGGTCTCGTCCGGCGAGCAAAGCCAGGCGACGCAGGTCTCCGAACCGGCCGTCGCGCAGGGTTCCGCACCGGTTGTTACGCCGGTCGTTTCCCAGGACCAGACCAAACCGGCCGAGTCGGCGGAGGTCACAAAGACCGCAGCGGAGCCCGTGAAACCCGCAGCGCCCGCAAAGCCCGCGGCCGCCTGCCCGACCTGAGCGAAGTAACTCCCCGCCGTGGTGTCCACGGCTTCAGCGAACTCAGGTCGACATTTCCGTGAAGAAGGAGCCCTGGCAGTCGTGGCCGAGAAGACAAGATTCGCCGGTGTTTTCGCCAAGTTGCAGCCGCATCGGTTCTGGATTCAGACAGCGTTTCTTGCGGTCTGGTTGGCCCCCGTCGGCACCCGCTTTCAGGGGTTTTGCGCCCCGGTGTTCCACTGCTATGGGTGTCCGCTCGCGACGTTTGGCTGTCCCATCGGCATGCTGGCGCATTTCACCGCGCCTTTCATCACCATCGGTCTTCTGGTCCTGTTCGGGGCTTTCGTGGGCAGCCTGTTCTGCGGCTGGGCCTGCCCCTTCGGGTGGCTCCAGGATCTGGCCGCCAAGATCCCCACGCCGAAATTCGAGCTGCCTCGCTGGACGGGGCATTTCCGCTTTGTGGTCCTGGGCGTCTTCGTCCTGGCGATCCCTTTCTTCCTCGGCGTGGAGCACCCCCTGTCCATCTGCATGGTCTGTCCCGCCGGCTACCTTGAAGCGGGCCTTCCCAACGTCGCAAGCCAGGCATTGGCCGGTCAGGCGATCGCCTGGCCGAACGCGCTGAAACTGGCTGTTACCGTCGTTTTCCTGGTCTCCATTCTGTTCGTCCGCCGGCCCTGGTGCCGGGTCCTGTGCCCGCTGGGCGTGATCGTCGCGTCCTTCAACCGGGTCTCCGGGTTCTTCCTGCGATTCGATCGCAGCAAGTGCACCACCTGCGGCCGCTGCAACAGTCTCTGCAAGTACAACATCGACCCGGAAAAGAGCCCGAACGACCTCCGCTGCATCCGCTGCCTGGAGTGCACCCGCTGCAAGCTGGGCGCCCTGACTCCTCAAACGATCCTTCACGGCCGGGGCAAACCCGCGGCCGAAACGGTCCCCTCGGTCCGACAACCCACGCCGAACGCGTAGTAGTCCGGAGAACGGAACCAGGCCGATAGGATAAGAGCCAAGAGCGGGATCGGGACCGGATTGACCGGGTTGACCAGACTGACTTCACGGACAATAGAGTCAACGACGTCAATGAGGTCAACCAGGTCCCCAAGAGGGATTCCATCGAACTACGAGTGCCTCTACCAACAACAGGCCGCCGCGTGACGCGGGAAGCGAGAAGCGTCGTGTGTCGGAAAGGGAGCGGATCGCCCGTGCCACGGGTCGCGAATCACGGGGCACTCCTCACCGCCTCGGCCCGTGCAACCCTCCGTATTTCTACTTAGGCAGAAGTGGCTATCCTTTAGCGATATTCCGTTTAGTCCGAGCAAAACACGTAAAGCCCTAGGGTTTTTCTGGCCGACTATCCTCTATGTCTGGTGAGCGAATGATCTCGACGCTCGTTTCCAACGGAGGGCGAGCGTGTGAATAGGGTTGATTCTGGAGGGAGCACGCAATGAAATCGTGTGGTTGCGATCGGGTTGAAGGGAAAGGGCGGTCGATGGGTCTTCCCGGCATGTGTGATTCTGTGGAAACGCTGACGGCCAAGGACGTGATGCAGTACGGCGTCATCAGCGTCGAAAAGACCGAGCCGGTGTACCGGGCGGTGTCGCTGCTGCTGGAGAGGAACATCAGCGGTCTGCCGGTCACCAGCGAAGGCCGGCTGGTCGGCATGATCTCGGAACGGGACCTGCTCCGCGTCGTTCACAAGAACGAGTACCTGCCGGGCCAGGTCGGGGATTACATGAGCGTCCAGGTCGTCAGCTTCGACGTCGACGATCCGCTGGCGACAATATCCGAGCGGCTGACCCGCAGCGCATTTCGCCGGGTGCCCGTCCTGCTGCATCAGCGTACGCTGGCCGGCATCATCACCCGCGCGGACTTGATCCGGTTCTATAAGAACAGACTCTATCCGGCGGTTGCGGCCGGGCCCAAGCGAGAGCTGCTGGCCGAAGACGTCATGAGACGCGGCTTGCTCACTCTGACGCCGGGCGCGCCGCTGGCCGAGGCGATGGATCTGATCGTCCGGCGGCATGTCACGGGCATTCCCGTCGTCGACGCCGAAATGAAACTGCTGGGCATCATCACGGAGAAGGACGTTCTGGACTACTGTCTCCATCCGTCGCCCGCGGACGCCACGGTCGCGGCCCTGATGACCTCCAGCGTGGTCGCCTTCGACCGCAAGACCGATCTGGGCCTGATCTGCGAGTGCCTGATCACGAAGGACTTCCACCGGGTGCCCGTCGTCGACGGCGGCAAACTCGTCGGGGTCATCAGCCGGTCCGACATCCTTCGAAGCCGGGCGACGGCGTTCAAGCGGTAAGCGAGAAGAACGTCACACTCCAGCTCGAGGCCGAGACAGGCAAGGCGTTCCCAGAACCTCTCTGCGCGGGCTTGGGCTTTTCGATGCCGCCGGGAGAACTCTGCTTGCTCGCACGTTCTCTTGGGCTACGACGACAGCGCCCGACCGGTCCCAATCGGCCGGTTCACGTTCCACCCGCTTCCGCTGCGACGACGGGCTCAGGGGGCTAAGGGTAGAGTCGGATGTCGTCGATGTACAGCGTGCCCGTGGCCCCGGAACCTTCGACGCCGATTGCCAACGAATGGATGCTGCCGGCGTTGCCGACCGTGGACAAATCAACGCTCCAGACCTGCCAATCGGTTTGCGCCAGATCCGTTTGATTCCCGGCATAGGCGACCTTGGCGCTGTCGATTTTCAGGTACAGTTGCCCGTCGTTTCCGGCGGCGCCCGCGAAGTGAACCACGAGGGTCTTGGCGCCTCGCCGGGTCCAGTCCTGGGCCGCATCGAAGGTCCGTTTGGCCTCCGAGAAAGCGAAGGACGTGTTGTCGTAGATCAAGGGCATGGCCTGCGATCCGCCGTGGACGATGGTCGTCTCGGCGAATGGCGACTCATTGTACCCGACCTGTGAGCCACTGGTATTGTCCGTCAGGCCGTCCACCCAGGCGTTGTAGACCCGGTGGTCGCTGTCGTTATAGGTCTCGAAGTCATCCACGACGGCGTATTCCTCGGTCGTGAAACTCCAGACATCGCCCGGATAGACGCCGGTGTCGCCGACCTCGTCCACCTTCCAGAAGTACTGCGTCGCGAGCATCAAATCCGTGGGGGCATAGCGGTGATCGTCCACGGTTTCGGATGCGACGGCGCCGTTGGCGACGGCGTCGCGATCGGCGCCGATGAAGACTCGGTGCGAGGTTGCTTCGCGGCCCGGACGCCAATCCAGGTTGACCTCGACGCTCACGCCCGTTTCCGCGACCGCGGGCTGCGGCCGGCGAGCCTGCAATGGAACGCAGAAGAACCGCACTTCACTGAGACCTGTCTGCGGCGTCAGCCCGCCCCAGTTGCTGTTGATGGTCAGTTTGACGAACCGGGCGGAAACGCCAAGTTCGACGGTGGTGTTCGCGGCATAGGTCGCGACGGCTGTCGCCTTTGCGAATTCCGGCACGCCTTCCAGGGCCGTCCACGTGGCGCCGTCCGTGGAATACTCGATGGCGACGTTCCTGGCGCCGAAGCCCATGAAACTTTCGATCAACTGGTTGGAGTTCCAGACCTGTAATTCGTGGAGCTTGTAGACCTTGTCAAACTCATATTGAATCCAGGCCGGCGTGTCGCCGGTGGCCATCCACATGGTCTCGGCTTCTGTCCCGTGCAGGTCGTCGACATTGAGTCCGGAACCATTGATCGTGTTCTCGGGTCCCGCTCCGAGTTGGAACGTGGAGGCTGTGGCCGTCACGGGCGCGACCGGATAGGCGAACGGCTCGACGGTGAAGCTCCAGATCTTCCCACGGGAGACGGTGTAGTCCGGTGCGCCGTTGACCTCATCGATACGCCAAAAGTACGTCTGGCCGTATGTGAGGACATCCTCCGGCGTGTAGGTCGTCTCTGCCTGGCCTTCGCTGACGAGCACCCCCAACGGGGAATTTGTGCCGGCGGCGTTGACATCTTCCCCACTCGCGCCGAAGTAGACATTGTGTGTGGCTGCCGTATCGGCAGCCGTCCAGGCCAGGCTGGTGTCGTACCGCACGTCGGTGGCCTGGTTTTCCGGATTGGGAGACAGGGCTTGGGACGAAGCGAGCCCGTTCATGACCTCCCTGATCTCCTCTTCCGTCAGGGCCACGTTGAAAAGGGCCACCTCGTCGAGCGCGCCGTGAAAGAACTCGCTGGGCGCGCCATTGGCCAACCGAGCGCCGATCAGAACCGGGGTAGCCGTGTCCGTGTTCTGAGCCCCTCGCTCTTGCTGGGCATCGAATTCCCCGTTGATGTAGATCTTCATTGCAGTTCCGTCGTATGTGACCGCGACATGTCCGAAGTCATTGGCGGGCAGGGTCTTGGTTCCCGAGAACGTCCAGGGCGCCACCTCTCTGTGAAAGGTGACGGCGCCGTTTCCCCCGATCACGAGGATATAGGCGCCGATGACGCCGGCGTTGTACTTGCCCAGGACGGTGCCTCCGCCGTCATTCTTGACCCAGGCTGTGATGCTGAAGGGCTCGGTTCCGCCAAACGGCAGATTCTCGCTGGAATTGCGGATTTCCAGGTAGCTCGTTCCCTGGAACTCAAGCGCCCGACGGAATCTTCCGCTCACCCAGGCAGGGCCTCCCTTGAGGTCGGCGTCGTAGCCGTGTCCGGAGCTGTCCTTGGCGACGTTGCCTGCTCCTTCATCAAGAAGCCAGATTCCTGCAACGGATTCCGGGTCAATTTCCGCGCCGCTGCGCGACAGGCAGGGCAGGCCTACGAGGACAAACAGGGTGCAGGCGGTGAACGATTTTCTCGCAGTCATCATTGCCAGATCCTCCTACTTTTGCCGTCGCTGCGGCGCCGCGCAGCGATGCTCACTCGTTCCATGGCGACGAAATGACGTCCCGCCGGATCTTCGGAAACGAAAACCCGCGGACCCCTCTACAATAGCACACGAGACGCCTCCGCGTCAACATCTGGACGCTCCGGATGGGAATTCCCATCGGTTCGCCCAAAATATCTATTTACAAATTAAACTGACGAATTAAAATACGTGGAATAGTTCGTGATGTAAAAGGATTCCGGCATGAAACGAAAGCAGAGAAAGGACGCACAAGAAACGCGGCAGCGGTTGTTGGCCGCCGCGGCGGAGGTCTTTGCGGAAAGGGGGTTCTGGGAAGCGACCCACGCTGAGATTTGCGAGAAGGCCGGGGCCAACACCGCGGCGGTGAACTATCACTTCAACAGCAAGGAGAATCTGTATGTCGAAGCGTGGCGGAACGCCTTCGAGCAGTCGATGCAGGCGCATCCACCGGACGGCGGAGTGCCCAAAGATGCGCCCGCCGAGGAGCGGTTGCACGGCCAGATCCTGGCGCTGATGCGCCGCATGGGGGATCCGACCAATTTCGAGGTCGAGATCGTACACAGGGAAATGGCGAATCCGACAGGTTTGCTCGTGGAAGTCATGCATCGGGCCGTCGAGCCCATGCGACAGAGCCTGCGGGCCATCGTGGCCGAGTTGTTGGGTGACGGAGTGTGCGAGCAGTCTGTGACCTTCTGTGAAATGAGCCTGATGGGACAGTGTTTTGGCCCGATTTTCCACATGCGGCGGGTCCGGCAGTGCGGAAAAGAGCCCGGCCCCGGGGGGCCGCCCGTCAATTTTGACATCGAAGAACTGGCCGATCATGTCACGCGGTTCACGCTGGCGGGGATTCGGGGGATTCGGGAAGAGGAAGCCCAGGTCGCCAAGGCCCGCAAGGTCGGCAAGAAACAGCGACAGAATGCAAGAGGTTCGAAACGGGAGTGATCGATGAGTGCTTTGTGGAAGATCTCTGTGCGCAGACGGACGGCGTGGTCTAGTGCGGTCTGTGCGGTTGTGATGCTGGCCGGGTGCCGGGTGGGGCCGGACTATGTGCAGCCCGAGGCCGCCGTGCCCGCGGCGTGGAACAGCCGCCTCGTGAGCGGCTTGACGGCCGAGCCGACGGATTCGGAGCTGTTGGCGTCTTGGTGGACCACGTTGAGCGACCCTGTGTTGTCCGACCTGATCGATCAGGCCGTGGCGGGCAATCTGGATCTGGCGACGGCCCGGTCGCGAGTCCGCCAAGCGAGGGCCCAGCGGGCGGTCGCCAAAGGCGGATTGCTGCCGGGGTTTGACGCTGGGGCTTCGGCCACATCGAGCCGGACCGGCAGAAGGAACGGGCTGGACTCGAGCGGCCAGGCGTATTCGTCGGATCTTTCCGCAGGGTGGGATCTGGACATCTTTGGGGGAACCCGCCGCTCGATCGAAGCGTCCACGGCCGATCTGGAAGCCAGCGAGGAGAACCTTCGCGACGTGCTGATCTCCCTTCTGGCGGAGACGGCCCTGAACTACGTCGACGTGCGGACCTACCAAGCTCGAATTGCGGCGGCCGAGGCGAGCCTGAAGACGCAGGAGGAGACGTACCAATTGGTTCTGTGGCGGCTGGAAGGGGGGCTCGACGACGAGTTGGCCGCGCAACAGGCCAAATACAATCTGGAAAATACGCGGTCGCAGCTTCCCGGTCTTCGCACCGGTTTGCGGGAGGCGATGAATCGTTTGGCGGTGCTGTTGGGCAAGACGCCGGGCTCGCTGGATGCGGGGTTGGACAAGCCCGAGCCGGTGCCCGTTCCGCCGCAGGAGATTGCGGTGGGCGTGCCGGCCGATGCGGTGCGCCGACGGCCCGACGTCCGCCAAGCCGAGCGAAATCTGGCGGCCGAGACGGCGCGCGTAGGCGTGGCGACGGCCGATCTGTACCCGCGGCTCAGGCTCAACGGCTCCATCGGCATCGAAACGCTGTCGTTCCGCGAGCCGGCTTCGTCGCGGACCTGGACCGCCAGCGGGGGACCGTCGCTTTCGTGGGCGATCTTCGATCCGACGGTCCGCCCAAGCATCCAGGTGCGGTCGGCAGTGCAGGAACAGGCCCTGATCCAGTATGAGGCTGCGGTTCTCACCTCGCTGGAAGAGGTGGAGAACGCGCTGGTCGCTTATGTCGAGGAGCAACAACGGCGGGAAAACCTGCGCGAGGCCGCGAAAGCGGCACAGACGGCCGCCGAGCTGGCGCAGTATGAATATCAGGCGGGCCTGACGGATTTCAGCGACGTGCTGGATGCGGAGCGTTCGCTCCTGTCGTTCCAGGATCAATTGCAGCAGAGCGACGGAGCGGTGACGTCCAATGTGATCCGGCTCTACCAGGCTCTGGGCGGCGGGTGGACCTCGATGGCGACCGTCCCGGTGGCGGCCGAGACGGCGGAACAGCTTTAGGACATGGAGAAACCAATGAGTGCGAAATCACATGCTGAGTCGGATATTGCCAAGACCC
Organism: uncultured Phycisphaerales bacterium; assembly: GCA_937868145.1. Lineage (GTDB taxonomy): Bacteria > Planctomycetota > Phycisphaerae > Sedimentisphaerales > Anaerobacaceae > PLanc-01. The sequence continues at coordinate 5,487 of CALMMH010000894.1, read as the reverse complement.
TGGGCGTTGTCCCCGGCGCCGGTCGACGCCGGCGTCTGAAACGCTGGCTGCTCTTGATCCTGCTGGTCGTCGTCCTGATGGGCGTGCTGGCCCTGCGAAAGAGTTCCGGCGGCTCCACCGTGGTGCAGTACAAGACCGAGGAGGCCCAGCGGGGCAATCTCGTCGTGCTCGTCACGGCCACCGGCACTCTCGAGCCGACCAACGAGGTCGAAGTGGGCAGCGAGATCTCCGGCATCGTCAAGAGCGTCGAGGCCGACTACAACGACAAGGTGAAAGTCGACCAGGTCCTGGCCCGGATCGACACGTCCAAACTCGAGGCGCAGGAGACGCAGTTGAAGGCCGCTCTGGAATCGGCCCAGGCCAAGGTCCTGCAAGCCAAGGCGACCCTCAACGAGACCCAGACCAAGCTTGCGCAGCTTCAGCGAGTGCGGGAGCTCAGCGGCGGGAAGGTGCCCTCGCAGACGGAGTTCGATGCGGCTCAGGCGGCGTTCGAACGCGCCAAGGCCGACGAGGCCAGCGCCGCGGCGTCTGTCGCGCAGGCCCAGGCGAGCCTCAAGGCCACGCAGACGGACATCGCCAAAGCGGTGATCCATTCGCCGATCGACGGCATCGTGCTGGTCCGCAGCATCGAGCCCGGCCAGACCGTGGCCGCCGCGTTCCAGGCGCCGGTGCTCTTCACGCTGGCGGAGGACCTGACCCAGATGGAACTGCACGTGGACGTGGACGAGGCGGACATCGGCCAGGTGAAAGAGGGCCAGGACGCGCAGTTCAGCGTGTCCGCCTACCTCGATCGGACCTTCCAGGCCAGGATCGTGCAGACCCGTTTCGGTTCCGAGACGGTCGACGGCGTCGTCACGTATGAGACGGTGCTGAAGGTGGACAACACGGACCTGTCGCTGCGTCCCGGCATGACCGCGACGGCCGACATCACGGTGCAGAAGGTCGAGAACGCGCTGTTGGTGCCCAGCGCGGCCTTTCGCTTCTCGCCGCCGGTGCAGCAGAAGACAACGTCCCGCGGCCTGGTGGGCATGATGCTCCCGGGGCCGCCGCGGTTCAACACACCCCAGCAGCCGGTGGTGGACACGAGCAAACGGCAGCAGACCGTGTGGGTTCTGAAGGACGGCCAGCCGGTCGCGGTCCCGGTGACCATCGGGGCCACGGACGACGTCAAGACCGAGATCCTGTCGGGCGACATCCAGCCGGGCATGGCGGTGATTACCGATACAGTGGGGACAGGGAGGTAAGCATGATCGCCTCTACTCAAGAGAACCTGGCGCCTCTGATCGAGCTGCGCAGCGTGACGAAGATCTACGGCGAGGGCCAGGCCGCGATGCGGGCCCTGGACGGGATCGACCTGCGGATCGACGAAGGGGATTTCGTCGCGATCATGGGCCACAGCGGCTCGGGCAAGTCCACGTGCCTGAACATCCTCGGGTGCCTGGACTCGCCCACGAGCGGCTCCTACCTCTTTCGCGGCGTCGAGGTGTCGCAGTTGACTCGCGATCAGCGGGCCAGGCTTCGCCGCTACTACCTGGGCTTCGTATTCCAGGGCTACAATCTCCTGAAACGGACCTCGGCGATCGAGAACGTGGAGCTGCCCTTGATTTATCGCGGCGTGCCGGCCCGGGAGCGGCGCCAAATCGCCCGCCGGGCTTTGGCGTCCGTGGGCCTGGAGGGCTGGGAATCGCACAACCCCAATGAACTCTCCGGTGGCCAGCAGCAGCGCGTGGCGATCGCGCGGGCCATCATCACGGGCCCCTCGGTCCTCATGGCCGACGAACCCACGGGCAACCTGGACTCGGCCCGCAGCCTGGAGATCATGGATCTGCTCTGCCAACTCAACCGCGAGCAGGGGATCACGATCGTCATGGTCACGCACGAGCCGGACATGGCCGCGTACGCCAAACGCATCGTCCACTTCAAGGACGGCAAAATCGAATCCGACGAGCAGAATGGGAAGGCACACTGATGTTCTGGAATACGCTCCTACTATCGCTGCGAGAAATCCAGCGCAACGTCATGCGGTCGTTCCTGACGGTGCTGGGCATCGTCATCGGCGTGGCGTCGGTGATCACCATGGTGACTCTGGGCAAAGGGGCCACGCAGCAGGTGGCCACGTCGATCGCGAGCATGGGCAGCAACCTGTTGATGGTCACTCCCGGCCGGCGGATGGGCCCGGGTTCGGCGAGTTCCGCCCCCGCCTTCAAGGCCGAGGACGGCGAGGCCATCGCCCGGGAGATCGGGTCCGTCGCCCTGGTGGTCCCGGTGGCGAGTCGCTCCATGGCCGCCATCTATGGCCATGAGAATTCGTCCACCACGGTGACCGGTTCCACCAACGACCTGTTGACGCTTCGCAACATGACTCTGCACAGCGGGCGAACCTTCAGCGACAGCGAGGCCCGCGCCGGGGCCGCGGTCTGCGTGATCGGCCAGACCGTCCGGCAGAAACTCTTCGGCAGTCAGGATCCGGTGAACAACCGGATTCGCCTGGGCGCCCTGTCGTTCCAGGTCATCGGCTTGCTCGAGTCCAAGGGCCAGAACAGCATGGGCATGGACCAGGACGACATCGTGCTGCTGCCTCTGCGCACGTTCCAGCGGAGGATTTCGGGCAACCAGGACGTCAGCATGCTCCAGGTCTCGGTCCGCGACGGAGAATCCACGGAAAAAGCCCAGCGGGACATCCGCCTGCTGGTGCGAGACCGCCGCCGTTTGTCTCTCAGCGAGGAAGACAATTTCAACGTGATGGACACCAAGGAGATCAGCCGGATGCTCACCGGGACCACCACCATGCTCACCGGCCTGCTCGGGGCGGTCGCGGCGGTGAGCTTGCTGGTCGGCGGCATCGGCATCATGAACATCATGCTGGTCTCGGTCACCGAACGGACGCGCGAGGTCGGCACGCGACTGGCCATCGGGGCCCTCGAACGCGAGGTGCTGATGCAGTTCCTCGTCGAGGCGGTCGTGCTGTCCTCCTCCGGCGGATTGTTCGGAATCCTCCTGGGCCTGGGCGCGTCGCTGGGTCTCAAGAACATGCTGATGGTCCCCTTCGTCCTCGATCCGACCATCGTCATCATCGCGTTCGTCTTCTCGGCGGCGGTCGGCGTCGTCTTCGGCTACTTCCCCGCACTCAAGGCGGCGCGTCTCGACCCGATCGAAGCCCTTCGACACGAGTGACCCGGGGAGTCTTCGAGGCGGTTCGGACTCTTTGACCCGCGCAAACGCGGTACTCCAAACGGACGGAACTCCGAACGCGAGGGTCTTTTTCTGTAACATCCCCCCTTCCACGACGTCTATAATGAGGATCGGCCGCGGGCGAGATACTCTGCGCGGCCGGCGGTGCAGCGACTGATTCGGGAATTCTGAGCGGGGAGAGCTTATGACTCGGCGCGTTTGGGTTTCATTCGTCGTCCTTGCCTGTTTGTCCACCCCTGTCTATGCCGGCGATTCTCGGAATTCGTCTGTGCCCGGTCGGACGAACGCCGGTCCGGAACCGAATGTGGCGGACCTCGTCCGGGAGGCTCGCGCCAGCGAGGACTGGCTCTACCGGATCGACAGTCTACAGTTTCGCGTCGAGGGCACGTGGACGCGCCCGCCCGAGAGTATCGCGGCCTGGCGAGCGGAGATCAAGAAGCAGGACCCCGATCGGGAGCCGGACCCGCGGTACATCTCCGACTTGCAGCCTGTCGTCGCGGACAGTCTCGAATACGCGATCGATTTCAGAGGGCAGCGCCTGCGATACGTCGAGAACGAGCCGACGAGAGGGCAGTTTCTGCACATTTGGGACGGCAATGAGCTGGCGATCCACCGAAGACGCCCGGACGGTTATGAAGACTACTCCCGGACTTTGAGCAAAGAGCCGATCGATCGGATCTTCGGGTCGTTGAGTTGGACGAAGCATCGGCCACACTCCTTCTGGTGGGCTCCGGCGGATGACGAGCGAGTTCTGGAGTACATGGGCAGGCCCCAGGATTTCCGCATCGCCGGGCGGGCCCCGTATCGGGGAGTGGACTGCTATCTGCTGGAATTCGAGCCGAACGACGAGCCCAAGCGAACCTATCGATGGTACATCGGCTGTGACGATCATCTCCTGTACGGACGCATCGAGAGCGTCATCGAGTTCTGGACTCTCGATTACAGGGAGGTCCTGCCGAGCTGCCGAATGCCCATGGTCCAGGGGTATGCCATCAAGTACCGCGACCCGAGTACGAAAGAGCCCTATGTCCGCGTCCGCCGGGATGCGAAGATCGTCGACGTGCGAGTGAACGAGGAGCTTCCGGACACGCTGTTCCGGATGGAATGGAAGGAAGGGCTCTACGTCACAGACTCGCGGTCCGGCAAGAGCGTGACCTCGAAGTACGTCGCGATCCCGCCGTCGCTCATCGGCAAGCCTGTGCCGGATCGGGAACTGTCCGGGATCGACCCGGCCGCGGAACAGGCGACGGGCAAGAGGATCCTGCTGTGCTTTGCGGATCTGAACCAAAGGCCCTCGCGTCGTTGCGTGACGGATCTTGCCGCGGGCTATGAACGGCTCTGCACGCGTGGAGTCGTGCCCCTGGTCGCGGATGTCTCCGGGATGGACAAGGAGTCCCTGGCCCAATGGGAGCAGGAGCAGAAGATCCCGTTTCCCATCGGCACAACCAGCGGAGATCACAAAGCAGTCCGTCAAACATGGGGCATCCGCTCGCTGCCCTGGCTGATTCTGACGGATCGCAGCCACCTCGTCGTCGCCGAAGGCTTTGCGGTGTCCGATCTGGAGGCGCGCATCGGCCAGACCGGTCCGGCGGCCGAGGCCGCGGAAGAAGTCATTGTCACCGTGGTGGATCAGCAGGGCAACGCCCTTGCCGACGTGTACATCACCGATTGTGAAACGCAGGAGCAGTACACGACCGATGTCAAAGGGCAGTTTGCGTGCAGGCAGTCGGATCAGATGCAGTTCTTCTACGCGGTGGATCAGCATCATGGATCGGCGGCGGTCGCGCGACTCGACGGCGGCCTGAAGCAATTCACCATGGTACTCATGCCGGCAAAGATCGTCACTGGGCGGGTCACCGATCCCAACGGCAGACCGGTTGCCGGCGTGCAGATCGCCGGGTTGCCGATGACGAGTTCCTGCGTGCTCACGAACAGCGAGGGGGAGTTCGACGTCGGATGGCTGCCGGAATGGGAGCCGGGCGAAGGCCTGTGCCTGATGGCCCGGCACGTCGAGCGCAACCTGGCCGCGATCGTCGATATCAGCCGGCAGGCGGCTCACATCGACATTCAGCTTGCCCCTGCGCTGAGCCTGTCGGGCAGGGTGACCGGCGCAGATGGAACTGCCGTTCCTGGTTCGACCGTGTCGCTGATTCTGAGACGATGGCGATGGGGCTGCGGAACGCCCGTGGAGAGAACGCCGGTCGATGCGACCGGACGTTTCACGATCTCCGCTCTGCCGCAACTGCAAGAGTACGAATTGCACGCCAGAGCGCCCGGGTACGCGACCGAGGAGCT
>CALMMH010000893.1 GCA_937868145.1 uncultured Phycisphaerales bacterium | reverse complement strand
CGAGCGGAGGACGGTGGAGGAGATCATCGGCCGGGTGTACGCCTCGTCGGTCCGGACCGAGTTGATCGTCGTCGACGACTGCTCGACCGACGGCACGCGTGATCTGCTCGTCGCCCTCCAGCGGCGCCTGGGATTCACCCTCGTCCTGCAGGAACGGAACGGCGGGAAGGGGGCGGCGCTGCGACGCGGCTTCGAGGTCGTCACGGGGGACCTCGTCATCATTCAGGACGCCGACCTGGAGTACTCGCCCGAGGAGTATCCCGAGATCATCGAGCTCATCTGCCAGGGACGGGCCGATGTGGTGTACGGATCGCGGTTCCTGGGCCGGCACCGGGTGTTCCTCTTCACCCACTATCTGGGCAACCGGCTGCTCACCCTGCTGACGAACGTCCTCTACAACACGATGCTGACGGACATGGAGACCTGCTACAAGGCGATGCGGGTCGAGGTCCTCAGGTCGTTCCGCCTCAGGTCGAACGGATTCGGCATCGAGCCCGAGCTGACGGCGAAGATCTTCAAGCGCGGATACCGCGTGTACGAGGTGCCCATCACCTACGACGGGCGTGGGTACGACGAAGGCAAGAAGATCACGTGGCGCGACGGCATCGTGGCATTGTGGGTGCTGCTGCGCTACCGGTTCGGCGAGTGACACCTCTGCTTCGGCTGCTTCGGTACTCGCGCGCCTACCGGGGGCGGTTCGCCGTCGCCATGGCGGCGATGGTCGCATACGGAGTGGCCTCGGCAGGGCTGGCGTATCTGATCAAACCGATCTTCGACGACGTCCTCGGCCGGCAGGAGGCGCTGGCGTGGGTGGCGTGGGCCATCATCGTCGCCTATCTGCTCAAGGGCATCGGCACCTACGTGTCGTCGTATCTGATGGCCGATGTCGGGCAGCGCGTCGTGCTGGACGTGCGCAGGATCCGGCCGGCGAGCATGAAGCCGACGATCTGCTTGGGATCGCAGAGGTACGCCGAGACCTTGGGATTGGCTCGGATGCGGCCGATCTTGTCCGACCCCATGCACGTGCTCGTGAAGAGCGTGAGGTCGTCGCCGCGTTCGGCCTGGAACTCCGCGAGGGTCGGATACTCCGCAGCGCACCGGAGATTGCACATGGCGGTCGTGTGCGGATAGCCGTCGGCGCCGAGCGTGGTCAGATAGAACACGGGCGTTGCCGCGATCAGATCCAGGCAAGTCCGTCGGACGTCGGTCGGATTCGGTCGATTCACGATGGGCTCCTTTCCTTTGCTCGCAGATCCGACTGGGACTCTGCGGGCGGATCGTTCTGGAGGGACGCGATTGGCCTGCCGGGACACCCGCGTCCGGCCCGTTCGTGCCGACGATCGGCTGAACGGTTTTATGTAATATAGTACTACATAGAACGAACTGCAAGAAAAAAAAGACCCACCGCAAGAATCGCCGCAAGTCGGCTGCGCTTGGTCTTTCCGATCCCGTTCCTCCCGCGGCGGCTCGATGCGGAAGCCTGCGAAGAAGCCTTGCTTACGCGGACTTTTTCTTGGCGGGGTTGCCGGTGTCGGTCTTGGCAGGGGCGGGGGTGGCTGCGGCCGGTTTGCTCTCGGTCTTGGTCTCTGTCTTCTCGGCGGGCTTGTCGTTGGCGGTGCTGGAACTGCCGCCGGCGGCCTTTTTGTAGCCGTCGCTGCGGTAGTCGGTGCAATAGAAGCCGGAACCTTTGAAGATGAAGCCCGCGCCGGTCCCGATCAGACGCTTCAACGACGACTTGCCGCATTGGGGGCACTTCCGCAACGACTTGGACGTGATGCTCTGAAACTCGTCGAAATGATGTCCGCACTCTGTGCATGCATATTCATAGGTCGGCATTCTTAACTCCACACTGTGTTGCTAGACTCCCGCGGGAGGCGCCCCCGCGGAAATCCATCATTACTGGGAAGCGGCCTCCGATGCTTCCGTGCCCTCGGTGGGGGCCGTCTTCTTCGATTCCTGCTGGATCTTGTTCACCGCCACGCGGCTGGGCCGCAGGATGCGGTCGTCCAGCTTGAACCCTTTTTGATACTCCTCCAGGACGACATCGTCGGGCCGGCTCGGCTCGCTCTTTCGCAGCATGGCCTCGTGCCGCTCGGGATCGAACTTCTCGCCCACCGCCTGGATCGGCTCGACGCCGTGCGTCTTGAGGACGCCGAGCATTTGGTCGCGGATGATCTCCACGCCCTTGATCAGGGCTTCGATGTTCTGCGTGGAGCCCTCGGCCTTGAGCGTTCGCTCAAAGTTGTCCACGAGCGGCAGCAGCGATTTGAGCAGCCGCTCTTTCTCATAAGCCACGGCGTCCGTGATCTGCTTGGGCACCCGCTTCTGGAAGTTGGCGAAATCCGCGTAGACCCGCTGGAGTCTCGCGAAGGTCTCGTCCTTTTCCTTGCGAACGCCGTCAAGTTCCTGCTGCACCTGTTGCAGCTTGTCCGCCGTCTCGGCCGAGGCCTGGGGCTGCTCGTCCTGCTGCGGCTCCTGCTCGCTCGATTGGTTTTTCTTTTCGTCGCTCATGAGTGGTTACCAAAATGTCGTTTCAGTCTCTCGAAGAATCCCTGGGATTTCGGAGAGACGGTTCGATTCTCTGTTTCCGCAAATTCCCTCAAGAGTTCCTCCTGCCGATCGTTGAGGTTGGCCGGCGTCTCGATCGTGACGTGGACCAACTCGTCGCCGGTTCGGCCGGTACGGATGTCGGGCAGTCCCTGCCCGCGAATCCGGAAGGTGCTGCCGTATTGGGTCCCCGGCGGAACCTTGAGCTGCCGGGTTCCGGTCAGGCTGGGCACCTCGATGTTCGCCCCCAGCGCCGCCTGCGTGAAGCTGATGGGGACGACGGAAATCAGATCGTTGCCGTCGCGTTCGAGGAATTCGTGCTGCTTGATCCGCACGTAACAGTACAGGTCGCCGTTGGGTCCGCCGTCGCGGCCGGGCTCGCCTTCGCCGGCGACACGAATCCCCTGGCCTTCGTGCACGCCGGGCGGGATCTTGATCGTGACGGTTCTCTTCTTGGGCACGTTGCCGCTGCCCCGGCATTTCGGGCAGGGGGTCTGGACGATGTGTCCGGCGCCCTGGCACTGGGGGCAGGTCGAAACCATCTGAAAGAACCCGCCGCCCTTGGCGACCTGGCCGCTGCCGCCGCAGAGCGGACAACGGGTCGGTTGCGTGCCCGGCGCGGCGCCGCTGCCGTTGCATTCGGCACAGCGATCCTGCCGGGTGAATTCGATGGTCTTCTCCGTGCCGGTGGCGACCTCGTTGAGCGTCATTTCGACGCCCGTTTCGAGATCGTAGCCGCGGGAAACGCCGCCGCGACGGCCGCCGCGCCCGCCCCGGCCGCCTCCCCCCCCGAAGACGCTGCCGAAGAAATCTTCGAAGCCGAACATGCTGAAGATGTCCTCGACGTTCATCCGGGAGAAGTCGTGCATGCCG
>CALMMH010000892.1 GCA_937868145.1 uncultured Phycisphaerales bacterium | reverse complement strand
GTTGGGAATGTCGCCCGCGCTGAGAGTCACGGCCTCCGCCTTCGGCGCCAGGATCCGGAACGTGACCTTACGGTCCGCCCCCACTTCCGGCGAGACCACCTGAGGTCCCTGCTGACGCATCTGCGCCGAGGCAGTCGACGTCACCCATAGAGCCCCCAGAATTGCGGTCGCAACGATTGGAGCCATGGTCTTTCGCATGTGCATGTTCTTTCTCCTTCTATCGGTCGTGGTTCCTCTGATTACTTCACAGCGGAATCGGCAAACAGGACCTGGGCCGTCTGGTGCAAATACCGTCGCCAGTTGATCCAGGTATGCCCGCCGCCGCTGATGTTCAATTCGTTCTTGATCCCGTGCTTGGTCAACACTTCCGAGAGGGCCTTGGATCCGGCAAAGGTGAAGTCCTTGTCGCCCACCGAGATCGAAAATCGCCGGACCCACTCGTTGATCTTCGGATTGTCCAGGAACGTGGCGTTTCGGCTCTCCCAGTCCGCGGCATTCTGGCCGATGCCCGCGCTCCAGACGCCGACATAGGCGAACTGGTCGGGATTGGCGACGACGACCTGGAGCGTCTGACCGCCTCCCATGGAGAGACCCGCGATTGCCCGGTGATCCCGGTCGGCCAGGACGCGGAAGTTCTTTTCCACGAACGGGAGGATCTCTTTCATCAGTTCGCTGGTGAACCGATTTCGCAAGGCGGCCATCGCCGCCGCCACTTCCGGCGAGGGCTGCGTGCCCGGCGTCATCGCAGGCAGATTTGTGGGACGAGGGAGACTGCCGTTGGGCATGACGATGATCATCGGCTTGGCTTTGCCCGCCGCCAGGAGGTTGTCGAGGATGAAGCCGGCCCGGCCGATCGTGCTCCAGCCGGAGTCTTCGTCGCCACCGCCGTGAAGCAGATAGAGCACCGGGTACCGGTCGCTGCCGCCATCGTAGCCCGGCGGCGTGTAGATGTGCATGCGTCGCTGGGCCTCCAGCGTCTTGGAGAAATACCAGACCTGGCGAATCTGCCCATGCGCGACGGGTCTGTTGTCCTCGAAAGCGGCTTCGTCGCCGGGGAGGAAGAACATGCTGTCCGATCCGCTGACGCCTTGCTTGATGGAGGGGTTTCGCGGATCGATTGTCTTCACGCCGTCCACGGTGAACGAATAACAGTACTGGTCGGGCGCGAGCGGTCCGACCGTCACCGACCAGACGTCCTGATCGCCCTTCGTGAGTTTCTCCGCCGGCGCGTTTCCCAGCCAATCGCCCCACAACGTGATTTCCGACGCCTTCGGGGCCTGGATGCGGAAGGTCACGCGGCGATCGGACAAGACCTCCGGCGAGACAATCTGTGGCCCTCGCTGGGACATCTGCGCGACAGCCTCCGGCGCCAGCGTCGAGACGAGACACCAGAGCAGGACCGAGGTTGTGGATCGAACTGCCGATGTGCACCTCATGGGAATCCTCCTTTCAACACTCGCTTGATCTAATCGTCAGCGGCAGTGGCGGACGCACAAACCCGACGTCGCCCGCCGCCGGCCTTTGCCTGCGTCATCGCCTCCGAAATACGGGTCAGAAACTCCACGACGAGATCCGCCTCCTGCGGTTCGAAGGCGGCCAGAAGCGGCACCCGCACCACCTCGCTCCGGCTCCAGAGCTTCTCGTAGATCTGCCTCCCTTTGCGAGTCAGAGCAACGCTGCGAGCCCGTCCGTCCGTGGGATGCTTGTCTCGCGTCACCAGGCCGCGTTTCTCCAGCAGCACGAGCATGGCGCGGATGGTGTTGGCGTCGGAGGAGGCCCGGCGCACAAGTTCCTGCTGGGTGATTCCGTCCTGCTCGGCCAGCAGAGACAGGAGAACGAATTGATCGGCCGTCACGCCGCACCGCGCGAGTCCCGCTTCGGTCCGTCGGTGCATCGCCCAGTACGCGGCCCGCAGTCCCATCGCAATGTCATGCCCGTTCGCCATCGCACGCCTCACACACCTTACGTATACGTACGACACTCGCTTGCCACTTTATGCCCGACATCCGTCCCCGTCAATAGCAAAGGAACCACGCGGCAAATTCCCTACCTCGTTGTGGACTTCGCGATGACGTGGTAAGATGTCACCCCAGTGGAAGACGGACGCCAAGCAAAGATCCGCGACGATAGGCCGCAACATGAAGAGGCGAACTTCATGACCGATGATCTGCTACCGAATCTGCTCAACAGGGATCGTAGGCCCCCCAGTCGGCTGCGTGAGTACTTCGCGGACCGCGCCGTTGCGAAGATGACACCGAAATTGAGGAGACGTTAATGGACGCTGTGGCAATTCGTTCAATTCAATGGTCATTCGGCGTGATCTTGTTGGTGTCATGCGCCGGCATGCCGGCTCATGGATCCGAAACAGCCGGCCCTGTGAAATTGACCGCCCAGCAGGACCATCGGAACATGATGGAGCAACTCGGCATCACGTCGCTGCGGCCGGGGGCCGATGGCAGCCATCCTAACGCGGCGAATTACGCCAACTATGACGAGGCCAAGGCCAACCCGTATCCGAATCTGCCGGACTCGCTGACGCTGAAGAACAGGCAGAAGGTCACGACCGCTGAGGTGTGGTGGAACCAGCGCCGGCCGGAGATCGTGGAGGACTTCGACCGCGAAGTCTACGGCCGCGTGCCTGCCAACGTGCCCAAGGTGACCTGGGAAGTGACTGAGACGAAGAACGAGACGGACGCCAATATCCCGGTCATCACGAAGAAGCTCGTCGGCCATGTGGACAACTCCGCCTGCCCGGCAATCACCGTCGATATTCAACTGACGCTCACCACGCCGGCCAACGCGACCGGCCCGGTCCCTGTGATGATGGAGTTCGGATTCATCTGGCCCGCAGGATTCAGCCCGCCTCGCGGTGGGCCGGGTCGTGACGGCCCGACCTGGCAGCAGCAGGTTCTCGCCAAGGGCTGGGGCTACGCGATCGTGATCCCCAACAGCATCCAGGCAGACAACGGCGCGGGCTTGACCACAGGGATTATCGGCCTGGTCAACAAGGGGCAGCCTCGCAAACCCGATGATTGGGGCGCTCTGCGGGCCTGGGCCTGGGGAGCCAGCCGGGCGCTGGACTACTTCGAGACCGACAAGGCTGTGGACGCCAAGCAGGTCGGCATCGAAGGCCTCTCGCGCTATGGCAAGGCGGCGCTCGTCGCGATGGCTTATGACAAGCGTTTCGCCATCGGTTTCATCGGCTCCTCAGGCGAAGGCGGAGCCAAGCTGCACCGCCGCAACTGGGGCGAGCTCGTCGAGAACCTCACCGGC
>CALMMH010000891.1 GCA_937868145.1 uncultured Phycisphaerales bacterium | reverse complement strand
CACGCGACACCTGCGACCAGGCCGTTCTTCTTTGTGAGCTCGACCACCTTGGCGATCAGGTCGAGGCGATTCCCCTGGGTCAGGCGGTCGCCCATCTCGCCCTGGATGAAGGCGCCGTGAGCCCCGGCGTCGATAGCCATCTGGAGCTTGGTGAACGGGTCTTCGGGCCTGACGAAGTACTGGGCGAGCCATTGAATCTGGCCGCCGCGCTGGTCCCAGTATCGTTTGATCGTCCGGCCGGTGGGGTCGTCGCCGCCGGCGTAAGGGTCATCGATCGTCGAGATCATCGTGTTGATCCCGCACTCTTCACAAAGTTCCCAGGTCTGCATGATCTTATCGTCGGTGAAGTAGTGCTTCAGGAGCGAGGAGACGTAGATCATGTCGCGGGCGTGGGCGAAGCCATTGATGAGGTTGCCGCCGCAGATGAGCCGGCTGATCTTGAGCTTGCCGATCTGGCCCATAGGCATGGTCATCGAACTTGCCGTCGGCTGGTTTTCTTTGGCCTTTTCCTGGGCCAGGAGGGCCTTTTCTTCCAGGCTCAAACCCACAGCAGCTGTCGTGAAAGCACAAGTCTTGAGAAAACCCCGCCGATTCAAGTTCTCTGAGTTCATATCCATCCCCGGATGAAGAGAATGTAAATGTCTGCTACGTCTTGGATTATATACGAGCGAAAGTTCTGAGACCAGACAGATTCGCCAAATCGCGTTCGCAAAAAGCCCATCGCTCCAGGGCCGGATACTTCGCTCTGCTTAGCAAGATAGTGCTATTCCGTGACTGTCGCCTACTAAAATTGCGGACATGGGGGGCTTGACGACCGAGGGATTTTGTCTATGCTAATTGTTTTCATGCCTCGAATTGAAGGAGTATCGCCGTGCAGGGACGTACATCCCAAGGGCAATTTGTCTTTGAAGAGAGAGCCGCTGAGCCGGTGCCGAGCGTGCTCTATGACGAGCATGTGAAGCTTACGGGCAAGTCGCATATCGCCGCATTTGCGGGCTATCTGATGCCGCTGTGGTATTCGTCGATTGCCGAGGAGCATAGGGCGGTCCGCCAACAGGCCGGGCTGTTCGATTGCACGCACATGGGCGTTCTGGAGGTTTCCGGGCCCGACGCCGGGAGTTTTCTGGAGGCCGTCAGCACGAACAAGGTCCAAGACCTGAAGCTCGGTCGGGCCAAGTACGGCTACATCCTTGACGCCGCCGGCTACGTGCTGGACGACATCATCGTCTACCGCCGGGGCGAAACCAACTTCATGGTCGTGGTCAACGCGTCCAATGAGCAGAAGATCCGGTTCTACCTGCACGAGTTGCAGGCGGGCCGGACGGTTGTCGATACTCAGTCCTCTCCATGGGCGGCCAAGTTGCCCGCGATGAGGACTTCGATTGCGGATATGCGGGACTCACACCGGCCCAAGGACCGGCGGGTGGACTTGGCTCTGCAGGGACCTGCGTCTTTTGACACGCTGGGCAAGCTGACCGACGCTGCGGCCGCCAAGCGGATCGCCGAGCTCAAGAGCTTCGCCTTCGTCGAGGAGAAGGTCGGCGGGATCGATTGTCTGATCTGTCGGACGGGATACACGGGTTCGAACGTCGGCGCTGAGCTGTTCGTCGATCCCCAGCAGGCTCCTCGTCTGTGGAACCTGATTCTCGAAACGGGCAAGCCGTTGGGGGTTCTGCCGTGCGGCCTGGGATCGCGGGATAGCCTGCGGATCGAAGGGGGGCTGCCGCTCTATGGGCACGAGCTCGATGGCAAGTTCAATCTCTCGCCGTTCGAGGCCGGTTACGGCTGGGCGGTCAAGCTGGACAAGGAGTTTTTCATCGGACAAGCCGCGATGCAGCGGGTCGCCGCGACTTATGATATGGAGGTCGCGAGGATTGAGCTGTCCGCCGCGAGAGGCGTTCGGCCGATTCGCCAGGACGATGCATTGCTCGGTGAAAAGGGCGAGTGCGTCGGTTGGGTGCTCAGCGCCGCGAAGGCGGAAGAGAAACAGGTTGCACTGGCCTACATCGACCGCAAGGTCGCACAGGAAGGCAAGAGCCTGGGTGTTTACTACCTGGCGCGAAGCGCCAGCCAGGCCGAGCAGGGCCGGTTGCAGGCGGTGAAGAAGGGGCAGAAAGTGGATGCGGACCTCGCCGGGACCGTGGCGAGCCGATTCGCGAAATTTTCGTAGCATGGGCGTCCCGCCCATGAATGGAAAATCACGGGCAAGATGCCCGTGCTACTGAGGAGATCACTATGGCGGTTGCACAAGGGTTGCTGTACACGAAGGACCACGAGTGGGCGAAGGTCGAAGGCGACATGGTCACTGTGGGCATTACGGATTACGCCCAGGAGCAGTTGGGCGAGGTGGTGTTCGTCGAGCTGCCCAAGGTGGGCAAAGAGTTCGGCTCGCACAAGGAATTCGCGGTGGTCGAGAGCTCCAAGGCCGCCAGCGACGTCTACTGTCCCGCTGCGGGTAAAGTCACCGAGGTCAACACCGAGCTCGAGACGACGCCTGAGCTGGTCAACAAGGACTGCTACGGCGAAGGCTGGCTCTGCAAGCTCAAGATCGCCGACAAGGCGTCGTTGAGCAACCTGATGGATGCGAAGAAGTACGAAGAGTATTTGAAGACGCTGTAAGGCGCAAAGCGGGCCTCGTGAAGCGCAAGATTTCGCATGTCGCTTCACATCTCACGCTTCACGAGATGTCTCGAACAAGGAACACATTCCCATGGAATTCATTCCTCACACGGCCGAGCAGCGCAAGGAGATGCTTGCGGCGATCGGTCTGACGATGGACGATCTCTTCGGCGACGTTCCGCCGGAGTTGATGGCCAAGTCGCTCAAGCTGCCTCACGGCCTGAGCGAGCAGGAAGTCCGGGATCGCATGGCCGATCTGGCGGGCAAGAACTCGATCGACCTGACGCTCTTTTTGGGCGGCGGGTTTTACGATCATTTCATCCCGTCGGCGGTCTACTCGATCATCTCGCGAAGCGAGTTTTACACCGCGTATACGCCGTACCAGCCGGAGATCTCGCAAGGGACGCTCCAGGCGATCTACGAGTTTCAGTCCGCCGTCTGCCGGCTCACCGAGATGGAAGTCTCGAACGCCTCGCTCTACGACGGCGGCACCGCGCTGTACGAGGCCATGATGATGGCCCTGCGGATCACCGACCGCAACAAGGTGATCGTGGACGACAGCGTCAACCCGATCTACCGGGTCATGCTGCGTTCGTACACGCGAAATCTCCAGATCGAGCTGGAAGAGACCCGTTGCGAGGATGGGCTGGCCAACCGTGCCCAGATCCTCGACAAGCTCGACGACAAGGTCGGCGCCGTTATCGTGCAGAACCCGAACTTTTTCGGCTGCATCGACGACCTTACGGACATCGCCCAAGCGGCCCACGAGAAGGGGGCTCTCCTGGTCGTGTCGAGCTACCCGATCTCGCTGGGAATCCTCAAGACGCCCGGCGCGATGGGAGCGGACATCGTCACCGGCGAAGGGCAAAGCCTGGGCATTCCGATGTCCTTCGGCGGACCCTATCTGGGCTTCATGGCCTCCCGCAAGGAATACGTACGAAAGATGCCCGGCCGGATCGTCGGCGAAACCGTGGACCGCAACGGCGACCGCGCGTTCGTCCTGACCCTCCAGGCCCGCGAGCAGCACATCCGCCGGGAAAAGGCCACGTCGAATATCTGTTCGAACGAGGCGTTGTGCGCTTTGACGGCTTTGGTGTACATGTCGCTCTTGGGCAAGCAGGGTCTGAAAGAGACCGCCCAGCGGTGTGCGGACAAGGCCAGCTACGCCTATCAGCGGCTGACCCAGATCCCGGGCGTCCGGCCGCACTTCAAAGCGAAGTGGTTCTTCAACGAGTTCGTGCTGGACCTGCCCTGCGAAGCGGCCGACGTGGTCGCCAGGCTGATCGAGCGGGGCTTCGCCGCGGGATTCCCGCTGAGCCGTTACTACAAAGGAATGGAAAATTCGCTGCTGATCTGCGTCACCGAG
>CALMMH010000890.1 GCA_937868145.1 uncultured Phycisphaerales bacterium | reverse complement strand
CCTGAATCCAGGATTCAGGCGTTTGTGCGGCGGGGTCCTCCGGCGTTGGGCTGTCGTCGCGGATCGTCTGGATCTGCGATCGCGGGACTCGCAGCAGGTCGTAGCCCAGATCGAGGATGACCGTTTGGTCGTCCTGTCGAATGATTTCGGCGCGGATCTCCTGGCCGCTTCGCAGGACGATCGTCTTGGCGACTGCGGCAGATGCGACGACGGACAGAACGACGAGGGCGGCCGACGCCGCAGATGGGAGTCTGTGTCTCTTCATGACTGTCCTCGAAAAACCCTCGCTTGCCTTGCGGGTGCGAGCGGGCCCAGTTATAGTTGTCACGCAGTGAACGCGATTATATGGATGATGCGTGCAACAGGGAAGCGCATATTCAGGGAGGTACCGATTCATGGTCTCACGGCGGGCGGGCAAGGTTACAACCACGTTGGCGGCATCTCTGGTGATATGGAGCGCGACGTCCGTCGCCGGCCTGGGCGGTCTGAGCGACTACTACGGTTTCCGGACCATGGAGATACTCAAGCTGGACTGGGAGTTGGGCACGCCCCTGGCGGGCGATGTGAACGGCGATTCCCTCAACGACCTGGTCGTGTGCAACAACCGCAAGTCGCGGATCGAACTGTTGCTGCAGAAGCCCGGGTTCGACCCGAAGACCGTCGAGGAGACGCCCGAGCCGGAGCAGGAGAACGTCAACGACCTCTTCGGCCGCGAAACGAAGTGGCGGTTCAAGCGGTTCCAGTATCCTCTGGATGTCAAAGCGACGAGCCTGGCGCTGGCGGACTTCAATCACGACCGGCGTCTGGATCTGGCGTACTACAGTCCCGAGGGGCTTTACATCGTGCTGCAAGAGCACGGCGAGGCCGGCGAGAAGACCGCTGAAACAGCGACGCTGAGCGATCTGACCTGGGAGGCCCCGACTCGACTCGATCTCCGCGACGGGCTCAAGACCTCCGAAGCTCTGGCCTGGGGCGACCTCAACGGCGACGAGCGGACCGACCTGGTTCTGCTCCTGCAGGACGGCTATTACATCGTGCTCCAGGATGCGGAGGGGCGAATGACCCGGCCGGTCCGGCACTACAGTTCTTCCGGCAATCTCCGGCAGGCCGAGATCGGCGACGTGAGCGGCGACGGCCGCAGCGACCTGATCCTGATAACCGGGGAACAAGAGGAATGCCCTCTGCGGATCCGGCTGCAAAACCAGGATGGCACTCTGGGGCCCGAAGGACGGTATCCCATCCCGGCGCCGGCCACGTTGCACATGTGTGGCTTGGACAGCTCGGGCAAACAGGCGATCGCCGTGGTGTCGCGGCAGACCTGGCGATTCTCCATGCATACGATGGTGCAGGAAGATCAGCAGTTGGACGCCGTCTCGATCCATCCGTTGCCTGCGAGCGACGACGCTTCCAAGCGGGACTCAACCTGTGCGGATGTCGACGGCGACGGCCTGACGGACATGGTCGTGACCGATCCCGGCCGGGGGCAGTTCCTCGTCTTCTCGGGCCAGGCGGGCAGCGGGTTGGGGTCCGCGGCGGTCTATCCCGGACTCAAGGACATGCGAAAGATCTGCGCCGGTCGGCTGGGCGACGGCCCCGGCGACACGCTGGCGGTCCTGAGCGTCGACGAGAAGCTGATTGCGCTGAGCCGGTTCGAAGGGGGGCGGTTGTGCTTCCCGCAGACGGTGGCGGTCGTCGGGGAGCCCCAGGCTATGGAGTTGGCGGACCTCAATCGGGACGGCCGGGTCGACCTGGCCTACGTGGCCAAGGGCCCGGATCCTGCGGATGCTTTATTTTTCCGCAGCGTTTTGGATATCGGGTTGGCCTCGGCCCACCCGGGGCCATCGCTGAAGTTGACCGATGTGGACGAACGTCCGCAGGACTTGCTGGCCTGCGACATCGATCATGACGGCGACATGGACCTGATCGTGGTCCGGACCTACGATCCGCTGCTGCTGGTGCGGCAGACGAGCGAGGGGGCGTTCGAGCAGCAGGCCCAGGACCAGACGCACAGCGGCCTGGTGAGCAATCTGGGCTCCTGTGCGATCTGCGTCGCGTCCCTGGGGAAGGACGGAGCTCCGGCATTGCTCGTGGCCCGAGGCGAGTTCGCCCGCTCGATGAGTTTCGACGCGGAGAAGGGTTGGCAGGTCGTCGACCAGTACCAGGCTTCGGACGGCCGCAGGCAGATCCGCGTGGCCGCCGTCGTGCCGGGGCAAGGGGCCGGAGCCCCGAGCATCGTGGGCTATGACGACGCCTCGGGAATCGTGTTCTTCCTGGATCCGCAGACCGACGGCACGTACCGCCTGGCCCGCGAAATCAACGTGGGGACCGCCAAGGTCCGGAAAATTCTGACCGGGCGCTTCGGCGGCGACGCGCAGGACCTGGTTCTCTGTGGCGAGCGGGAGCTGATCTGCCTGCGGCCGCGGGCCCAGTGGGCGTTTCGCCAGGTCGCGGGATTCGAGCCGAGCATCGAAAACGGCCGGCTGGGCCCATTCGCGATGGGGGACGTCAACGCCGACGGCGCCCCGGACCTGGTCTTCTGCGAACAGGTCCGCCACCACGTGCAGGTCCTGTCGTTCGATGAGAAC
Source organism: uncultured Phycisphaerales bacterium (assembly GCA_937868145.1). Taxonomy (GTDB): domain Bacteria; phylum Planctomycetota; class Phycisphaerae; order Sedimentisphaerales; family Anaerobacaceae; genus PLanc-01. The sequence goes on along the minus strand of CALMMH010000890.1, from coordinate 16,329 downwards.
GCCCAGTTGGCCGACGCCTACAAATTCAAAGTTTTCGAAGAGCATCCGCACAACTCGGACCGTGCGCAAGGCCGCAGCGTCAACAGCGGAGAACCTCGCGACGTGCTCGTTCAGGACGTTACCGGCGACGGCCGCAGCGACCTGATTCTGTTGGTGCACGATCGGATCATTGTCTATCCGCAAGACGAGGGGATTGACGATTGATGATTTGCAGCTTACCATCTGGCGTTCCATGGCTGGGGGCGCGTCGGCGGTCAGCCAAATGGTGAATGGTTAATTGCAGGCAGCAGATCCGAAGGGTTTCGGTGCACAAGAGAAACACGATTGATGTAGGGGGATGGCTGGGCGCCTGGGTGGTCCGGCATCGGTGGGCGGTGATCCTGTTGACGCTGGCGACTGTGGGCTTCCTGGCGTCGGGATTGCGTCATCTACGGATCAGCAACGACACGCGGGTGTTCTTCGGCGAGGACAACCCCGAGTACAAGGCGCTCAAGGCCCTTGAGTATGTGTACAGCCGGGAGCAGAGCGTCTTCTTCGTCGTCGCGCCGCATGACGGGAACGTCTTCACCCGTCGGACGCTGACGGCGCTGGCTGAACTGACCGAGGCCGGGTGGCACGTGCCCAGCTCGACGGTGGTCAACTCGATCACCAATTTCCAGAGCACGCGAGCCGAGGGCGACGATCTGATCGTCGAGGATCTTGTGCCCGATCCCTGCGGCCTGTCGGACCTCGACCTCCAGAGGATTCGGCGGACGGCCCTGGCGGAGACGGCCCTGATCGACATGTTGTTGTCCCGGACGGGCCACGTCACGGGCGTGCACATCGGTTTTGCGGCCCCGGAAGATCATCCTCCGCCGACGGGCGAGATTGCGCGGTATGTCCGCAATCTGGCGGCCGACTTCCGCACGCGGTATCCCGACATCGATTTCCACCTCACCGGCTCGGTCATGATCGATGATGCCTTTGCCGCCGCAAGCCGCCGGGACCTTATGACGCTTTCGCCGATCGCGTTCGTTGTTGTGACCGTGCTGGTGGGGATTGGGCTTCGGTCCTTCTTCGGAACGTTCGCCGCCGTGCTGGTCACGGTGTTGTCCATAATCTCTGCCCTGGGACTGACCGGGTGGATCGGCATGCCGCTCAACGCGGTGTCCGTCGGGGCCCCGGCTTTGATGCTCACTCTGGCCGTCGCGGACAACATCCACATTCTGACGACGGTGTTCCACTACGTTCGGCAGGGGTTCTCAAAACATGAGGCCGTCGCCAAATCGCTCCAGGTGAATTTCAAGGCCGTCTTTCTCACGAACATCACGACGATTCTCGGCTTCATGACGATCAACTTCTCCCAATCGCCGCCGCTGCAGGACCTGGGCAACCTCGTCGGCATCGGGGTTTCCATCGATCTGGTCAACTCGGTGCTCCTGTTGCCGGCGTTGATCGCCGTTCTGCCGATCTCGACGAAGTTGCGCCGACAACAGGAGCCGTGGGTCAATTTGGACCGCCTGGCGGATTTCGTCATCCGTCGACGCCGCCTGCTGCTCAATTCGATGCTCATCGTGGCCGCGGTGTGCAGTCTCGGCATTCTGAACATCGAGCTGGACGACAATTTCCTGATGTACTTCGACGACAGCTTCGAATTCCGGCGGGCGACGGATTTTATGATCAAGAACCTGCGGGGCTGGGACGTCATCGAATACTCCTTGAGCTCGGGTCAGTCCGGCGGGGTGATGGATCCCGAGTACCTGGCGACGGTCGACCGGTTCGCCGAGTGGTATCGCCAGCAGCCCAAGGTCGTTCACGTGGCGACTTTCGTCGACACAATCAAGCGGCTCAACAAGGACATGCACGGGGGCGATGAGAGCTACTACCGCATCCCGGAACGCCGGGACCTGGCGGCCCAGTACCTGCTTCTCTACGAGATGTCCCTTCCGGCCGGTCGGGATCTCAACAGCCAGATCGACATCGACAAATCGGCCTCGCGGTTTCTCGTGAACTTCCTGAGCATGAAGGCCAGCGAGCTGCGCCGGATGGATGAGGCCGCCCGGCAGTGGCTGGCCGCGAATGCCCCGGAGCCCATGCGGGCTCCCGGCACCGGATTGTCTCTGGCGTGGGCCAACATCACCCAGCGAAACATCGTCGCCATGCTCCTGGGGGCTCTTTGCGAGGTCCTGACGATCACCGTCATCATGATCTTCGTGCTTCGGAGCTTCAAATTCGTGGTGATCTTTCTGATCCCCAACCTCCTGCCGCCGTTCATCGCCTTCGGGATTTGGGGCATTGCGAAAGGGCAGGTGGGCTTGGCGTTATCGGTCATTGTCGCCATGACGCTGGGGATCATCGTCGACGATACGATCCATTTCTTCGTCAAGTACTTCCGGGCGCGAACTGTGGACGGACTCTCCCCCGAGCAGGCGGTCCGCCACGCGTTCAAGACGGTGGGCTCGGCCATCGGGATCACGACGATCGTCCTGATCGCGGGATTCCTCGTCATGAGCGTGTCCCATTACCGGATGAATGCGGAGATGGGCGTGATGTGCGCGATGGTGATCGGCTTGGCGATGGTGGTGGACTTTTTCCTTTCGCCGACTTTGTTGATGAAATTCGACCGCCCAGCGGGTAAGCTCAAAGACAAAGTTTGATTGGCAATGGTTGATTGTCGATTTGAAGAGACTCTTCCGCATCCCTCCTCAAATCAAAAATCAACCATCACAAATCAACAATCATTCACGGGTGGACAGGGACGGACGCATCGAATGGCAAGAATGCTCACGGTGGCGATGCTCGCGATGATCGCGGCTCCCGGGTTGTTTGCGGGACAGACGCCTGAAGAGAAGGGACTGGGAATCGTCAAGGAGGCCGACCGCCGTTACTCGGGGTACGGGGACTCCACATCGAATCTTCGCATGATTCTCCGTAACAGGCAGGGGCAGGTCAGCGAGCGGGAACTTCGCATTCACACGCTGGAGATGCCGAACGACGGGGACCGCAGTCTGAGCGTCTTCGACAGTCCGGCCGACGTCAAGGGCACCGTCTTGCTGACCCACACGCACAAACATCAGCCGGACGACCAATGGCTCTACCTGCCGGCGCTGGAGCGGGTCAAGCGGATTGCGGCGCAGAACAAGTCTGGGTCGTTCATGGGCAGCGAGTTCTCCTACGAGGACATCGCCACGCAGACCATCGAGAAATACTCGTACAAATGGCTGCGGGACGAGACCTGCCAGGAGCAGGAGTGCCACGTGATCGAGCGCCGGCCGTTGGACAAGCAAAACTCCGGCTACACCCGGCAGATCATCTGGATGGACAAGGAACACCTCAGGACGTTCCAGGTGGAGTACTACGACCGGAAGGACACGCTCCTCAAGACGCTCACGTTTCAGGATTACCGCAAGTACCTGGACCGATTCTGGCGGCCTCACGACATGAATATGGTGAACCATCAGACCGGCAAGAGCAGCCAGTTGCTCTGGTCTGATTACGCCTTTCACTCAGGACTGAATTTGAACGATTTCAACCAGCACAGTTTGACTCGAATCAGGTGATCCGCATGCACGCACGTACGCTCGTTGTTTTGGCGATCCTGACGGTCGCGGCCTGCCCCTGGAGGACCGCTGGGGCGGAAGAATCCCCGTCCGAGACAGTCGACCTGCAATCGAACGAGCCGAACGAGGCCCCGTCCGTCAAGAGTGGCCGCGGCAAGTTCACCGGCTACGTCGCCGCCGAGGGCAGGCTGTTCTTCCATGATCCGCTGTACTCGGATCAGGAGGACAACAGCGGATCGCTGGCGGCCCAGCCGGAGTATTACTACCAATGGGATAACGGCGGGCTCTTCACGTTCACGCCGTTCGCCCGGGTCGACAGCGCCGACTCCGAGCGAACGCACTGGGACATCCGCGAGTTGTATTACCTCTACTCCCGGGACTGGTGGTCCTTCCGCTTCGGCGTGGGCAGGGTCTTCTGGGGGGCGACCGAATTCGTCCATCTCGTGGCTGTCATCAATCAGACCGATTTCGTCGAGCACATCGACGGCGAGGACAAGCTCGGCCAGCCCATGCTCCAGTTCTCCTCGTCCGTGGGCTGGGGCTCGCTGGACATCTTCATCCTGCCGTATTTCCGGGAGCGGACCTTTCCCGGCCGGGAGGGGCGTCTGCGTCCGGAATTGGTGATCGACACGGACGATGCGATCTACGAGAGCAGCAGCAAGGAGAGCGCCAAGGACCTGGCCATCCGATACAGCCGGACGTTCGGGGACTTCGACGTGGGCGCGCACATCTTCATGGGAACCAATCGCGATCCGCTGCTGGTCCCGTCCACCTATCTGGATCCGAACGACCCCGGCGAACTCCGCCTGATCCCGTTTTACGAGCGAATGACCCAACTTGGGACCGACGTCCAGTGGGCGAATGGCAACTGGCTCTGGAAGCTCGAAGCCCTTTATCGCAGCGGATACCTCGATCCGTACGTCGCGGCTACCGGAGGTCTGGAGTACACGTTCTTTGGCTTTGCCGGCGGCAAGGGCGACGTCGGCGTCGTGGCCGAATACGCCTATGACGAGCGGGGCGACGACCCCGAGACCACCTCGCCGTTCGACAACGATGTGTTCCTCGGCCTGCGTCTGACGCCCAACGACATGGACGGCACGCAGGTGTTGATTGGAGGCATGCAGGACGTCAGCGATCCGGAGAACGCGATCATTGTCGAAGCGAGCCGACGGTTCGGCACGCATTGGCGACTCAGCCTGGACGCGTGGCTCTTCCTCGATACGGTCGACAACAGCGTGCTCAACTATTACCGAGCCGACGATTTCCTCCGGCTGGAACTCGCCTACCACTTCTGAGTCACGCCGGTCTCCTCTCACAGCGATTGGAGAGCGGACGGAGAGTCCGCGTCGTTGACGTAGGGCTTGTATTCGAGCATGCGGATTTTCGCAGGACCGTCGACGCGATACCGAATGCCCCGCCAGTCCACGATTCGCAGGAACAAAGCCGACGCCAGCGCCGCGGTGTAGACCATCTGAGTCAGGAGCATCGCGGCAAAAGTCCGAGGCCAGTCGCGAAGCCGCATACTCGTCGTGATCTCGCCGCGGGTCTGCAGGTTGCGACGGACGCCCTCGTCAAGGGTTGTCAATAGAGCGGCCATGACGGCCCAATAGGATGCCATTCCGGCTGCGAGCCATGCGGCAGCATGGACGTTTCGCATGATTGCCGCGGCCGCGAGAAGAACGAGCCCTGTCGCCAGAATGAGGGAAATGCCCAGTCCGTGAGCGACGATCAGCCCCCAGGCCGGATGGTACAGACGCGTCGTGAGCAATTGCCGGCGGACCCAGCGGAAGAAATCCTCGATGCCGCAATGCTCCCGATTGACCATCATCAGCGAGGGAACGAAAGCTACTCGATACCCCAGTTGTCGCAGGACGCGATAGAGCATGGTGTCTTCGCACAAGGCATTGGCCCATCGCTCAAGCAAATCCGACCGGCGGACGACGCTCAACTTCAAAGCCAGCGTTCCGCCCCAGGGAATTTGAAACAGGTGCATGTGGACGACTGCGGCGGCATTCCAGAGCCTGCGGATCAGGCTGCCCCAGGACGCGACATCCGGCATGTACCATCGATTGCCGGTCGCGGCGGCCACGCGATCGTCCGCCAAGGGAGCCACCAACTCGCGAAGCCACGTCCGATGGGCAAGGGTGTCCGCGTCGAGCAGGGCGATTGCCTCATAGGAACCGTCCAAATCCGAGATGACCTGCACGAGACTGCTGCACTTGAGGCTGCACGTGGGCAGTCGGGCGGTCAGGGGTTTCATGTGGACGGTGGAGGCAGCATGCTTCCTCACCGCCTGTTCGGCAATCCTCCACGCCGGGTCCTCGCGGCTGTCGACCACGATATGGAGATCGTACTCCGGGTAATCCTGCCGGAGAACGGCGTCAATGCAGGCGGGCAGGAAAGGGTCCGGACCCCGCAGGCAGAGGATTACGGCCGTCTTGGGACAGGGGGGATCAGCGAGGGGTTTCGCCGGGGTATGCCGCAGTGTGCGGACGAATCGCCGGGCCATAACCGCCTGACCGACGGCAATGCTCAGGAACGCCCAGAATGTCGCGAAGGCCCACGCTGTCATACTCCGATCTCCGAAGCGGTCCAGTCGTCTTTGGAGGCCATGTTGTCAGACGCCTTCCGGCGTTACGACGGTCTGGAGCAGGGCCTCCATCGCGGCCGGCCGCATGCCGTTTCCTGCGATCACGACCCGGCCCTGGCGAACGGCCTGCGAGACCGACATTTCGCGGGCGGCCAGACGATTGAAGGTGTCCGACGTGAGTTGGAAGACAGCACCGCACCGTTCGCAGATGCCGTTCTGGGCGGCAAAGATCCGTCCGTTGCGGGCCAGGAGCTTCCACTGGCCGCCGCCATGCCCTTGAATCTCCAGACCCAGGTGGGTCGGTTGGGGGGTCTCGTCCGTTCGACGCTCTCCCGCCGCCAACAGCGGTTGTATGTGGGCCCGAATATCCCCGTTGGCCGGCTCGGATGCCTGCGGGCGCTTTCCGAAGTGGGTCCGAATCGCAAATCGGGCCATACGCATGAGCATTTCATAGTCCACGGTTGGGCAGGGCAAGTGGGCTGCCGCAGCGACGGTATGCGTGCGGTCGAATTGCGGATCGTCCCGCCAATAGGCCCGGTAGATCTGGGCTTGTCCCCGGAACATCTCCAAGAACCATTGGGCGTCCCGGTTGGTCGGATCCGCGGGGTCCGCCAGGGATGAATATCGTTCCACGGCATCCTGAATCGCCCGGCTCCAGACGGCTACCGGCGTCGGTTCGGCGGCGGTCAGATGGTATGTCCTGCCGTGATGGGCCCGGTCATCCAATAGATGGGTGATGACGGCAGAAACCCAATCCACGGGGACATAGTCCTTTCGATCCTGTTCGTCGAGACCGAAGGCCCCGATGAGTCGTTTCGCAGCAATCGAGCCGAGCGTCATCTGGCCGGCCAGGGTGTGGGCCAGTCGCACCATGGCATAGAAGCCGTGAAAGGTCGAGGCATATCCCGTCTGGGAATCGCCGATGATGATGGAAGGCCGATAGATGGTCGGCGGGCACCCCAGGTCGGCGGCTTGGACCAATTGCTCGGCCTGGACTTTGCTCCGCTCGTAGTCGTTGCCCATTTCCTGTCCGACGTCGAGCTCCGTCTCGAGAATCCGTCCCTCCCGAAGACCGCAAACATAGGCGGTGGATACGTGGTGGAACTGCCGGATGCCGCGCTGTCTGCACAATTCCAGGACATGCCGCGTGCCCTCGACGTTGGAGAGCCACGGCTCCCTTCGGCGATCCGTGCCATAGAAGGTCAGCTTGGCGGCGCTGTGCACCACGGCATGGCAGTGGTCGCCGATCCACCGTCGGTCCGATGTGGTCAGCCCCAGATCCGGCTCGCACAGGTCGCCTTCCAGGATCACGGGGCGAGGCAGGATCTGTTCTGTTCGGCCCTCCCATTGAGTCAAAGAAGCATCGATCCGCTCCCTAGCCGACGCGCGGCCCGAAGGCCGCGTCAGAACCGCCATGCGATAACCCGCACGGAGACAGTCTCGAAGCAGGTAACTCCCTAGAAGACCGGTTGCGCCCGTCAAAAGACAGTAGGTCATCGATTTTCCTTATGCAGCGACACTCATAGGGGAAGCTCCGAACCGTGGCTTCCCAGCCGGACTCACAGAGACGTCCGCTACACCCCAGACAACGCGGCCCAGTGTTCTTAGGCGATCAATAGTTCTGAGGCGGCGACATCGTAGCCCAAGTAGATGACCGTGTCAATCGTCATTGCCCAGGCGACATCTGTCCGCTGCCGTTCTCCCTCAGAAGGAGGCTATGCCGAAATACGCATTTCCCTCAGTTGACCGCAGGGGGGCTTGATGAGATTCTGGTCCTGGCGATCGGGACCCCCAGGACGGGAGTTCCGAGGAGTCCGTAAGAATGTCGACTGCAAAGGCAATTTTGCGGCATGCGATAGAATTGAATACCGGTAGCAATCATGCAGAGAGGCCGACGTGGTCGTTTGCGGGAAGGAACACTCTTGATGCGGGCGCATGACTGCGGTTCCGATGTGCATTAGCAGGAGCATGATACTTGGGGGGCGTTGTTTCATCATGCGTTGGGGCAAACGAAGCGGCGCGAGGATGGTCGTCTGCCGGGATCTCCAAGAGACCGGTCGAAGGAATGCCTCGTAGTCGCGCCAACGCGTCCAGCATCCGGATGCATGCGAGGGTTTCTGCTCGGGTGGAGCGAAGTTCTGTCGCACAGACAACCGGCTGTGCGGAGATCCTCGCTCAAACGGATGGGCGGGAATTCCATGTATTCAGCCTGCTCTGAATTACGCGAGCAGATGCCATGAATCGCGGGGTTTGCCGCAATTCTGCCTGCGTCCGTTCGGCTATTCTGTCAACGGGGACCCGCGGTACGCGAACGTCTTGGGCATGAGAATACGCTCGAAGGAACTCGCGCAGCCGACGGGGACGGAGTCTGCACGGCGGGTGTCCCGCCGCAGGAATTGCGACCGGTGCAAAGCGTCACCTGCCTCCTTGGTTCATCCGGAGAGCAGGACGGAATCGTGCAGAGCGCTTCGCTCCGGAAAATGACGAGCCACGGTCCGAGACGAGGGTGGGATATCAAGATGAAGATCGAACATGGCAATCAGGGCAGATCGCAGAGGACATCCCTGCGTGACACATTGTATATTGTGTTCAGTCACAAGACCAAGATGTTGGTCTTCATGCTTCTGTTATTCGGTGTGGTGGCCCTCAAGACCCTCCTGGGCTCTTCGCTGTATCGCTCGGAGGCTCGTCTCCTGGTCCGGCTTGGACGGGAGACGGTCAGTCTGGATCCGACAGCCACCATTGGGGAGATCGCCCAGATCAATCGGACCTACGACTGGGAGATCAATTCGGAGTTGGAGATCCTCAGGAGCCGCGAGATTGCCGAACGTGTGGTCGACCGCATGGGCGCCGCGGCGTTCCTGGACGACTCCCGGAAACCCCTGTCGAGCGACGAGACCGCCACGGCGGCCGCGCAGCTCACGAGCGAGATCCTCGCTGCCTTGGATGAGATGGCCGGCCACATCAAGGAGATTCCTCGAAATGTGGCGAGATGCCTGGGCCTTTTGCAACCCCTGACGGACCGGGACGAGGCAATCGAGAAAGTGATCGAGAATCTCGAGATCGAAGCCCTCGAGAACACCAACGTCATCTCCCTCGCCTATGACCAAAAGGACCCGGAGTTTGCCCGGGATATTCTGGACGTGTTCATCCAAACGTACCTGGAGAAACACCTGATGGTCTATTCCACGAGCAACTCCCAGCAGTTTTTCGAACAGCAGGTCGCCAGTCTGCAGGACAAGCTCAGGCAGACCGAACGGGAGATGCAGAACCTCAAGGATGAGACGGGCGTCAGCTCCCTCGACGAACAGCGTCTGGCCGCGGTGAACAAGATCGGCACGATGGAGCTGGCCATCGCCGAGACGGACGGAGAACTGGCGTCCTCCCTCGCCAAGGGGGCGGATATCGAGAAGGTGCTGGCCGGCATCCCCGAAACTCTCGTTACGGAAGAGATCCGGGGGTTTTCGGATTATGCGGCGGATCTCATGCGGAGCCGGCTGTACGACTTGCAACTCCAGGAAAGGGATCTGGAGGTCAAGTACCCCAATGGAAACCGCATGCTGGAGATGGTTCGCGAGCAGGTGCGAGAGGGATTGGCTATGTTGGAGAAGGAACGATCCAAGCCCGACCGCACGGAGACGAGAACCGGGCTGAACATGGCGCGCCAGCAGATTCAGATCGAGCTGTTCCGAGAGCAGGCGAATGTCGTGGCGATGCGGAGCAAACTCGACAACCTGCATCAGGCGGTGGCCCAGGCCCGGGATTCTCTGCGGCTGCTGAATGATGCGGAGATCAAGACCGTCCGGTTGCAGAGGGACATCTCGCTCTTGGCCGACAGCTACAATCGCTATTCGACGAAACTGGAGGAAGCTCGGATCGACCAGGCGCTGAAAGGAGAGAAAATTTCCAACATCAGCATCGTGCAGGCGGCGACGCTCCCGGTGGCTCCGATCGGTCTCGGAAGGCTCGTTCGTCTGGGATTGGGACTGATCCTGGCCCTGATCGGCGGATTGGGCTTCGCCTTCTTCTGTGAGTACCTGGATCATTCCATCAAGACACCCGAGGACGTGCAGGAGAAGCTGCAGCTGCCGACGCTGGCTTCCATCCCTCGCACCCACCGGAATACGGTGCAGCCGGTCGGAAACCCGCCCCGTCTGGCAAGGCTCGTCCGCAGAACGCGCCCGGCGGCTCCGGTGCAGTGGGACCTTCCGTCCCCGATTCGGCGGCACTACGTTGCCTTCCGGGAACGGCTTCTTCTGGCGGCAAACGAGGTTTCTCGCGGCCATTATCTCATCGGCGTCATGAGCTGCTCCCGCTGCGAAGGCGTCAGCACCGTGGCGGCGAATCTGGCGTCTTCCCTCTCGGAGATGGGCGATGGCGGCGTTCTTCTGGTGGACGCCAATTCACACGATCCCTCGATTCATCGCATCTTCAAGACTGGCCTGTCTCCGGGCCTGCTCGACGTCCTGGTCACCGGCCAGACGGATGACGGCGGCGACGGGATCATTCATCAGGCGGCGGGTTTGGATTTCCTCACGGCCGGCGGCGCCAACGGTTCCTCGCGGAAGCCGCCCAATCCGGAACATCTCGTCCGTTTCCTCCAGATGGCCAAGCAGGACTACCGCTTCATCGTCGTCGATCTGCCGGCCCTGGATGAAGACGGGTCGGTGGTTCGTCTGGCCGGCTCGTGCGACGGGTTGGTCCTGGTGGTGGAGACAGAGCGTTTGCGATGGGAGGCCGTCTCGAAAGCCAGACAGCAACTCCAGCAGTGGAATACCAATGTGCTGGGCGTTCTTCTTAACAAGAGACGGTACCCCGTTCCGAATTGGATCTACGCAGTCCTTTAGGAGACGCTTTCGAATGGGCCGTTCAAGGTGGGGGGGAATCCGGGGTCTGAGGCCGGGAGGGATCCCCGATAGCTTGATGGCCAACCAGGATGATTCGGCATCTTGCCCTGCCAGGGAGAAGACTTATGAGTATGGTTCATTCACCTGCAATTTGGACGCAGCCGGGCATTTACTCCGTCGAACAGTTCCAGGCCGCCCTGGAACGGGAGAAGGCCCGCGCCGAGCGCAACGGACACTCCGTTTCCCTCGTGACCATCCAGACCGATAGACGCCAAATGCAGGAGCGGCCTTGTCTGGAGGATGTTCTGAAAGGGAGGCTCCGCATCATGGATGAGGCAGGATGGTTCGACCAGTCGCGGATCGGTGTGCTGATGCCGTACACGTCCCCCCAGGGGGCCTGGCGGATGGTCGAAGACATATGCCGGCTCATGCAGGGGACGCTGTTTCGATCCGATTGCAGGGTCTATACCTATCCGCAAGACTGGTTCGGCGGAGATGGATTCCGCCAGGACGAGGAAGGAATCGCCGCCGACGAGGCTCATCATGCGGGAGCCGCGTCGGAGCATCTGATTGAGGCATCGTATGCCCAAGGGGGGCCGGACGGGCGACGTTTCTCCGGTTCCTTCGACGATACCGTGGACGCCATGCCGGAAGCAGTTTCATTCGAATCTTGGCCGAGGACTGCGGCGCCGATCTGGCAGCGGGGTCTGGACATTCTGGGTTCGCTGGTGGGGCTGGTGGTTTTGTCGCCTCTGTTGCTTGCGACGGCTCTGGTGATCAAGCTTGTTTCGCCGGGTCCGGTGTTCTTCAAACAAGTGCGGATCGGGCGGGGGGGGGCGCCGTTTCTGCTCTGGAAGTTCCGAACGATGAAGACGGACGCCGACACGTCCATCCACCAGAACCATGTGGCTCAGTTGATCCGCAGCGCCCACGAGGATGGAGCGGCCAAGCCCATGACAAAGCTGGGGGGAGATCCTCGGGTGATTCCTTTCGGACGAATCCTTCGGGGAACCTGCATCGATGAATTACCCCAGTTGATCAACGTGCTGCGGGGGGAGATGAGTCTCGTGGGGCCGCGGCCTCCCATTCCGTACGAGGTGCACGAGTACCTGCCGTGGCAGAGAAGACGGCTCGACACCACTCCCGGCATGACGGGCCTCTGGCAGGTCAGCGGCAAGAACAAGCTGACTTTTAACGAGATGGTTCGATTGGACATCCGCTACTGTCGGACCAAGTGTTTGTGGAAGGCGGTCGCGATCCTCTGCAGGACCCCGCGGGCAATCTGTCAAGAGATTGCCGAGGTCTGGGCCCGCTGAAAGAAACCAAACGACGTGTGGGGGTATCCAAAATGGTTGATCTTGCTATTGTCGGCTGTGGCTACTGGGGTCCCAACCTGGCCCGGAATTTTAGTTCGTTGACGGACTGTCGCGTGACCGTGTTGTGCGATACCGATGCCGCCCGGTTGCAGCACATGAAGAGGCTGTATCCGGCGGTCGATGTCTGTCTGAGCTTCGATGAGATCCTCGATCGCTCCGATGTGGATGCCGTGGCCATCGCCACGCCGACCCGGTTGCACTATTCCATGGCGCTCAAGGCCCTGGATTCCGGCAGGCATGTGCTGGTCGAGAAGCCGCTCACCACCTCGGTGCAGGAGTGCGAATCCCTGCTGGAGATCGCCGAAGATAAGAATCTCATTCTGATGGTGGGGCACACGTTCCTTTATTCCCCGACGGTCCGGAAGATCCGGGAAATCGTCCAGCAGGGGGATCTGGGCGAACTCCAGTACGTCAGCGCCCGGCGGCTGAACCTCGGCCTGTTCCAGACCGACATCAACGTCGCCTGGGACCTGGCGCCCCACGACATCTCCATCATTCTCTACATCCTGGACGAGATGCCGGTCGGGGTCAACTGCCAGGGCAAGGCCCACGTGACCCCGGGGATCGAGGACGTGACCAACATGACGCTGACGTTCGGCAACGGCGCCTTCGCTCTGATCCACAACAGCTGGCTGGACCCGAACAAGGTCCGCCAGATGACGTTCGTCGGCCGCAAACGCATGTTGGCTTACGACGACATTGAACCGTTCGAGAAGATCCGGATCTACGACAAGCGAGTCGAGGTTCCTCCGCACTACGATTCTCTCGCGGAGTTCCAATTCTCGTATCATCAGGGCGACATGTATTCGCCCTCGGTCAAACAAACCGAATCGCTCAGTCTGGAGTGCCAGCATTTCATCGATTGCATTAAGAGCGGTGTACAGCCGGAGTCGTGCGGGGCTGAGGGTCTCAAGGTGGTCCAAGTTCTCGATGCCGCGTCAAGATCGCTCAAGAGCAACGGAGCGAGAGTGGAATTGTCCACCGTGCGACGTCGAATCGGGACGGCCAGTCCGGCCCTGAGTCTGGTCTGAGCAGGATTCTGTCGAGGGTCCGAGGCTCCTGGCGGACTTGCGGACGCACGACGTGGCTATTCCCAGAAAGGGGGATTCGGGCGTCTTATGAAGAAGCGGGCTATTCTACTGGGTGTGGTCCTGGCCGGTGTTGGTGCAGGGTGCCTTGGGTACAGGATTCATCGGACTCGCAACGCTCTGGAGCAGTACAAGGCAGCTTTCGGTTACGCCACTCCGACCAGGGGTTTGGAGGACTGTGTATTTGAGAGCGCCGCGTGGAAGGGGATGCTCATCGATTCGTCCATCGCCTACACCGATGGAGCGCACAACATCGAGCCATACGATGTCGACCGCGACGGCACGCTGGAGTTGATCGCCAACTCTTACCGATCCGATGCGTTGATGACGTATCGGATCGGGCCGGCCGGACCGCCGCGGAACGAGGGCCGTTGGATTCGTGAAGTGATCGATTCCTCCGTGGGAGGGGGTTTTCCGACGTTCCCGGTGAAGGAGTATGCCAAGGCCGTCGTTAAACAGAAGGTGCTGGGCAGTTATATCGAGGGCGCGCACTACACGGCGATCGGAGATCTCAGCGGCGACGGCCGGGCCGATCTGGTCGTGGCGGGCGATCTCACGAAATACGATGTCGTCTGGTATGAGGCAGCTCCGCCGGGGGAGAGGGAACCGGCCTGGAAGAAGCACGTGGCGTATCGGAACGATTTCCACAGGACTTACCACGTCGAGATCGGCGACATCGACGACGACGGGGACAACGACATCGTGTTCGCCACGAAAACGGACAACAGCCTCGGCTGGCTGGAGAATCGCCGCTTGCCGGGGGCGTGGCCGTCGGTCATCGTCGACGCCAACTGTTGCCGCTGTTTCTATGCCAGAACGGTCGATGTCGACCAGGACGGTCGTACCGAGATCCTCGCGTCGAGCGATGACTGGCGGGGCAAGGGGGGGCGGATGTGTCTCTACAAGTGCTCGGCCAATCCCAGGATCGCGGGCGACTGGCGGCGGTATGACATCGCCCGGTGTCCGCCCGGCCACGGGGTCAGCGTTTTTCTTGCCGTGGACCTGGACCACGATGGAGATTTCGACATCGCCGCGGGGGATCATCAGGGAAATGTCCTTGTGATGATGAACCCGTGTCCCGATCCTGCCTGCGGCCTGTGGGATACGTGGCGCGTGAGCGAAGGCGCCGCCGAAGGGGGACGCGATCTCCGGGAAATCGACGCCGGCGACATCGATCTGGACGGCGATCCCGACATCGTCGTCGCCGACGAGAAGAACAATGCGATCGTGTGGTTCGAGAACCCGGGCGCGACGTTCTGCGACGGCTGGCGGGAACACGTGGTGGACCAATCGGATGTCTATCTGCGATGGTGCCACAGCGTGAGACTGGGAGACGTTGACGGAGATGGGGACCTGGACATCGCGGTGGCTGCCGCCGGCAGCAATGTCTTTCTATTGTATCTGAACCAGCGGCCACCCCAAAACAACGTTCTCGCAACCACGATGGCGATGCGCCATTGACTCTTGCTTTCCGCGGAGAAGGGGATCTTCCAAATGGTTTTCGGTCTTGCCGTGAAAGGCGTTTGCTTTCGTGTCGCGAGGGCTTCCTGCTCTCGGTGGGAACGGTTTCGGTGTCGCGCCGTTCACGGCAAAATCCCGGTTGGGCCCGCTTCTGCGCAGAAGCGGTATGTATCCGGTCGCGACGAGCCGGATCGCATGCTTGCGCTGTACGAAAAGTCGTGCCCGGATTCGGTCCAGGCCACGGTTCTTCAGGCCGACAGGGTTTGCGATCATTTGTTCGATGTTCTGGGAAGCGGCCCGATGAGACTCAGCCCCGACGGACCTCGCTACCAGCCGTTGGACTGGCATTGTGATTTCCGGAGCGGCCACCGATGGGGCCCCGAGGCCTTTCATCGCGACATTCGGTACGGCCACATTCGTGGCGTCGACGTCAAGAGACCGTGGGAATTGTCGCGATTCCAACATCTTCATACGCTCGGGCAGGCCTGCGTTCTGACCGGCCGGTCCAAGTATCGGGCTGAGTTCGTCGACCAGATCGACGACTGGATCCGAAACAACCCGGTTGGATTCGGGGTGAACTGGGCCTGCACCATGGACGCGGCCATCCGGGCGGCCAACTGGTTGGTTTGCGCCGAGTATTTCCTGGCCGCGGGCGGTCTGGATGGGCAGTTCCTTCGCCGGTTCTATGCGAGCCTTCACGAGCATGGACGGTTCATCCGCAGCCACCTGGAGCGAGGCGGGGAGGGGACGACGAACCACTATCTTGCCGATATCGTCGGGCTGCTGTTCATTGCGGTGTACTGTCCCTTCTTTCATGAGAGTCGTCGATGGCGCCTATTCTGCCTTCGGGAGTTGATCCGGGAGATGAAAGGCCAGGTCTACGCCGACGGCTGTCACTTCGAGGCCTCCACGTGCTATCATCGCCTGGCCCTGGAGCTGTTCTTCTTCGCGACGTGGCTGGCCGCCGTCGACGAGAGAGGTCCCGACGTCGATGGCCTTGCCCGGTCGGCGCAACGCGTGTTCGGCCGCGACTACATGACCAGGCTGCACGCGATGTTCGCGGCGGTTTTGCACCTTCTGAAGCCGAACGGTCGGATGCCCCAGATCGGCGACAATGACTCCGGAAGATTTCTTGTCTTCGGGGCCCATGAAACGCTCGACATGCGGTATCTGCTCGCTCTGGGAGCCGTGTTTTTCCAGGAGCCGCAATTCAAAGTGCGGGAATTCGGATTTGCCGAGGATGTGTTGTGGCTCTTCGGTCGGCAGGGCTGCGATGTGTGGGATCGCCTGGAAGGGCGGTCCACACAGACCATCCCGGGCAAGGCATTCCCCGACGCAGGCTGGCACGTGATCCGACGGCATCCCGATTACTGTCTGGTGTCGTGCGGGCCCAACGGCGGCCACGGTCGAGGGGGCCACGCCCACAAT
>CALMMH010000889.1 GCA_937868145.1 uncultured Phycisphaerales bacterium | reverse complement strand
CGTCAGTTGGCTGCTGCTCCGAACCGGCGTCTTGAAAAGGAGTTACGAACAAGCGGTTGCGGAGAACAAGGGCACCGCTCCCGTCGACGAGCGAGGCCGTCCCGTGGGACCGGGACCGTTCGACGAGCCGCAGTTCAACCATCGGCTTGAGAGTCTTCGGGAGGTCCTTTTTCTGTTGCCGATCATCGTCTGTGCCGTGATCGCGGAGAGAATCCTGACCTCCTCGGGGCCGATCGGGACGTGGTGGAAAGGTCTGCTGGCCTATCCGGCGGTCACGGGCCTGCTCGGGAGCGTCTTCGGGTACTTCGTGGGTTGCGCCACCGTGTGGGCCACTCGCATCCTGGGGACCCTGGGCTTCGGCAAGGAAGCGATGGGACTGGGCGACGTGCATCTGATGGGGGCTGCGGGCGCTGTGGTGGGTCCGGTAATGGTGGTAATTGCCTTCTTTATCGCGCCGTTCTTTGGATTGGGTTGGGCATTGTTCCAGATGATCTTCAAAAAAATTCGCCAGATTCCCTATGGTCCCTTCTTGTCATTGGCTATTTTGACTGTTATGATTTTCCACGATTGGATTCTGAATCGCGTCAACTCCATGTATATGTTGGGGCAGTGACGCGGCAGGGAAGGGTTTGTCTATTGCAGGGAGGTGCCGCATGCAGTTGGTCAGTAGAAGGTCTGTCGTTCCCCTCGTTTGTCTCGTTACAATCTCCTTGATGTCCGGCTGTACGGACTACAAGAAGAAGTACGATTACCTCAACGTCGAACACCAGAACCTCAAGGGACGGTTCGAGAATCTCCAGACGGAGAGGCAGCAGCTCGCGGACCGCATCGCGCAGGATCAGCAGACGATCGACGAGCTGCAGCGGCAGATCGACGAGCTGAACAAGACGCCCGCTGAGGCGACCGGCTTCGAGGGGATGGATGTGGCCTTCGACGCGGCCGCCGGCACGATCACGGTGACGCTGCCGAATACGATTCTGTTCGATTCCGGCAAAGCCACGCTCAAGAGCGCGACGAACAAGGAGCTCGACCAGATCCTGTCGGTGGTCAGGCAGAAATACGCGGATAAGGACATCGACGTCGTCGGACACACCGACACCGATCCGATCGTGAAAACCAAGGATTTGTGGAAGGACAACCTGGAGCTGTCCGCTCAGCGGGCCCTCTCGGTGTCTCGCTACTTGATCTCGCACGGCATCCCGGAGAAACAGGTGCGTGCGGCCGCTTGCGGCGCGGCACGACCGATTGCCTCCAACGCGAATGCCACAGGCAAGGCCAAGAATCGCCGGGTGGAGATCGTCGTGAACATGCGTCGTGCGGCGCCGCAGAAGGCCCAACCGACGACGCAGCCGGCGACGACGGCACCGGCGGATGGGAACGCTTAAGACTGCGACGCGATCACGATGATGAATTCGTGATTGCCGGGGTCGAATTGGATGCTTTCGACGGTTCCGGATAGGGGTGAAACGATGAGTTCATCCGTGTCCGGAACCTTTTGTATTGATTCTCCGCTCCGCACCACATCCCCAACCTCCACCTCCAGATGATAGGTGGCGCTGACCCTCAGAATTGTTCGCCCGTGGCTCATTTCTTTTGCTGGGGGAAAGGCCGGATATCCAGCAACTGGGCGATCTTCCTGGGGATCTCCGTGTTGTCCTGAATGCCCGCGAAGCGCGTGGCGCCGGGCCCGAGAGCCCAGACGCCGACAGGCGTTCCGGAGTGCCCCTTGGTGGACCATTTCACGGCCAGCTCCGCGTCTCCCTTGTCCTCGTTGCCACCGCCGATGAGGGTCATGCCGCCGGTTTCATGGTCGGCCGTGACGACCACGAGAGTGTGGCCGTCCTTGAGAGCGAAGTCGACCGCCGCCTCCACGGCCTGGTCGAACAGCAGCGTTTGGCGGATTGCGCCGTTGGCCTTGTTGGCGTGGCATTCCCAATCGATCTGACTGCCCTCGATCATCAGGAAGAAACCATAGCGTCCGTCGATGGATTCGAGATTGGCCCGCTTGAGAACGCGAATCGCCTTTCGCGTCAGTTTCGCCAGGCTCGGTTCCGAGGCGCCCGTGGTCAGGGCGTCGAGTTGGAACAGGCCCAGGACGTGGGAATCGTCGGCCTTGGCCAACTCAGAGGCAGTCCGGACGTACGTGTAGCCGGCCGTCTGGGCCCGGGCAATGAGATCGATGTCGTCCTTGCGGCCGCTGTTGGGATCGGACTGCGGCAGGAAGTACTTGCGGCCGCCGCCGAACAGAACGTTGATTCGATTGTCGATCAACTGCTCGGCGATGGCGGGCTCGAGCTTGCGGCTCTTGACGTGCGAGCCGAACGAGGCGGGCGTCGCGTGGCTCATGGTGCAGGTTACGACCAATCCTGTGGCCATGCCCTTGGCCTTGGCGGTTTCCAGGATCGAGCAATATGCCTGCTCATCGGGCGTCATTCCGATCATGCCGTTCTTGGTCTTGACGCCGCAGGCCAGAGCAGTGCCCGCCGCAGCGGAATCCGTTACGCGGGAATCAGTCGAATAGGTGCGAACCAAACCGGTCACCGGGAGTCTCTCCAGGTACAGCTTGCCGCCGGGACCGGCGACTGTCGAACCGGCCAGGGTCACCTGATTGATGCCCATGCCGTCGCCGATGCAGAAGATCACGTTGCGCACCTGCGTGGCGCTGGTCTGCGGATACGACTCCGCCGTGATCGAAGGCTCATAGAAGCTCAGATTGTTCGGATCGATCTTGGTGGTCTGATAATCGAAGGTGGTGGCGGCGATCGTCAGGCTCGTTCCAAGCAGGACGATCAGAATGCTGAGGGGAACAGTGGCGATCCACAACGCGTGGACAGTACTTCTCATGGTGCGGTCTCCTTAACGCGGTAACCAAAGCGTCTTTTCTATCATGCCGGCGTCGTCGAAGCAAACACTTATTGCGCCATCCTGGGCTGTAACGCGCAGTTCAGGGTTCGGCGAAGCCTTGAGCACGCGGCCTTGCTCGCAATCGCGTCGGCCGCAGCTGCACACGAGCAAACCGGGCGCGAGTCGATCGAGGAACTCGCCATGGAGGGTCCGCACCGATCCATGATGGGGGACGACGACCACATCGGCCTTCAGGTCAGGATAGAGACTCAATATCTGCTCTTGGGCAAGTCGCTCGATGTCCGAGCACAGAAGGATCTTTCTGCCTGCATATTCGATCAGGCACACGAGCGATCTGTCGTTGTCGCTGAGTTGTTCCCGCGGCGTCGATTCCGCCGCGGGCCAGAGGATGCGAATGGTCGCCTCGCCTGCGGCCAGAGTGTCCGGCACGAGCTTTACGGGGAC
This sequence comes from uncultured Phycisphaerales bacterium, assembly GCA_937868145.1. GTDB lineage: Bacteria > Planctomycetota > Phycisphaerae > Sedimentisphaerales > Anaerobacaceae > PLanc-01. Next base: position 5,416 of record CALMMH010000889.1, on the reverse strand, counting down.
GCGCCGGCCGGCGAGGTGGCTCGTCAAGACCTGCACGGTCTCGACATCCTGCGACTGCGTGAAGGACGTGGGATCGAAGTACACGCAATCGACTTTACAGCGATTCACCACCTCAGGCAGGCCGTTGATGTGGTCGATGTCCCGATGGCTGACGACCGCGGCGTGGAGCCGGCCGATGCCCTCGTAATCGAGAAACGGCGCGACGATCCTCGTTCCGATGTCGCTGCCGAACAGGGAACCGGCGTCGAACAGAATGTTCATCGTGCCGGGCAGGCGGGCGAGGATCGCCTGTCCATGGCCGACGTCGAGGCACGTGAGGCTCAGATGATCGCGGTGGGTTCGCTGCCACTTCATCACGCCCAAGGGGACCAGGAGCATGAGCAGCATCGCGACGCAAAGGACCTGTTTCACCAGGGGACGTCGAAAGTGGATGAACGCGACCAGGAGGATCAGGCTGTAATACAGGAGGATGAGGACCCAAGGCACGTGGCCGATCAGGAGGTACGTGGGATCGATCCTGGCCAGGAGACGCACCATTGCGATGAGGAAGTCCGCCAAGAAATGCAGCGGATAGCCCAGCAGGATGCTCGCCGTGGGCAGGAAGAAGGACAGGACGATCTTGAGAAAGCCCAGGACCAGAATGAGCGTCACCGGCAGACCGGCAATCGCGGTCCAGAGGCTTGCCAGCGGCGTGATGTTGTAGAAATGATAGAGCAGGACGCCTGCGCTGCCCAGCCATGCGGCGACGCCCACCGCGAGCACGCGGACGGTCCCTTTGCCCAGAGTCCTCAGCACCGACACGACCGTGATTGAGTTCCAGGCGGAAGATTCGAGTCGGCCGCCGGTCCAGGCCCGAACGCGATCTTCGATCGAGCGGGTGAACGCCAGGATTCCTCCGGTGGCTGCGAAGGACAACTGCCAGCCGACGTCGAACAACTGGGCGGGTTGAATCAGCAGCAGGACGATGGCGGCCAGCGACAAGGAATTGAGCGGATGGGTTCGCCTCCGCAGGAAGACCGCTACGCAGAATGCCCAGACAATGACGGCCGCTCGCAGGATCGGAGCTTGGGGCGGGACCACCAGAAGAAAGACTATCGTTGCCGCGATACAGACTACGGCCTGTCCGCGTTTCGTTAGCCCGGCAAATCTACCCAGCCGGCGGATGACATCGATCAGGATGCACAGGTGCATCCCCGACAGGCTGATCAGGTGGAGCAGACCCGTGCGGCGGAAGGCTTCGTACGTGTCCGAATCGATGCTGCGGCGCTGGCCGAGCAGCAGGGCTTCGAGCATCGCTTCGCCTTGAGTGTCCGAAGGCGGGTGATCCAGCAGACCGCCGGCCGCCGCGGTTGTGAATACCTTCCGCAGATGCGTCAGGCTGTTGCGTCGTTTCTCCGACACGGCGATGGCCTCCCGTGTGGGAACGGAGGCTCCCACATGCACGTTCTTCAGACGGAGGTACTCGGCTACATCGAACTGACCCGGATTCGTCGGGGCTTCGTATCGGTGCAGCCAGCAATCGGCCTGGATGCAGTCGCCAAGCTGCAGATTGGGGGCGGGCTCATCGACACGGACCCGGACCATGCCTTCGATCGGCTCCCAGCCTCTGGTTGTTTCCAAGGCGTCAGCCGCCAGATAAAAGGCCGTCGGCGGGTCTGTGGAGGCGAATTGGGCGAAACACCAGTCCTGCGGCTGCTGATACGGCTGGGTCACGATCTGGCCCCGGATCGTCGCCAGCACGCGCTGTTCTCCGACGAAGTGCCGAATGTCCGAGGGGCCGGCCGTCTCGAACGCCACCAGTCGGATGGCCCCGAGACACAGGAAACAGAACGAGGTTGCACCTGCAAGTCTTTGAGGTTTTACCCACGAGCGAATCCTCCCCGAAACCAGGAGCGTTCCCGCCGGCGCCGTGGCGGCCAGCCAAATCCAGGGCATGAACGGCGAGCCGAACCTTGGCGAAAGCAATGTCAATCTGTTTTGCAGCAGGATGCCGGCCATCAAGCCGACCGCGGGCAGGAACAAGGGAGCCTCGCTCACAAGGCGCATGCGTAAAGTGCGTCCGGCGAGTTGGTTGTCGATCAGGGCTAGTTTTCGCTGTATCTCGTCCATTTTCCTTCTCTATTGTACCTGAGGGAATTCCATAATGCCAGAGACAACAGCGCCCCGTCCGCCTGTAATTTTCGAACTGCCGGCCGGGCATGGGGTATATAGCGAAGAGTCGCCGTGTGTCCGGAATTTCACTGTGTCCGAAAACGGGATGTCTTATGAGTCGGGAATTGACCGGAGCCGAAGCCCTGGAAGTTGCGGAGAAGATGGAGCAGAACGCCGCGAGGTTCTATCGCAGGGCCGCCGGAATGTACGAAGACCCGAAGGTCAGCAAGCTCTTTTCCGATCTGGCCCAGTGGGAGAAACGCCACGTGGAGGCCTTTGCGGAGATGAAGAAACGGCTGTCGCAGCAGTTGTGGGGGATCGGTCAGTACGGGGCCGAGCGGCCGGAGGGGGCTCGCCCGCAGACGTCGACGCCGGTGTTTCCGGATCGAGCCGATCCGGCGCAGGAGTTGACCGGGCGGGAGACGAAGGCTGATGTTCTTCGAATGGCCATCCAGAAGGAGAAAGAGTCCATCGCCTTCTATGCGAGCCTGAAGGAATTCGTCCCAAACGACGAAGAGGTCCGGGCCATCCAGGACATCCTCGACGAGGAAGACCGACACGTCCGAATTCTCACCCAATCTCTGGAACAGAGTGTTTGACCGGCCCTGGGCGACCTTTGTGCGGAGGGACATATGGCAGAGGGACAAGCGACAAAGACGCATGCGAATCGGCTTATCGATGAGGCCAGTCCCTACCTCCTGCAGCACGCGCACAATCCGGTGGACTGGCATCCGTGGAGGCCCGAGGCGTTCGAACGCGCCCGAGTCGAGGACAAGCCGATCTTTCTTTCCATCGGGTACTCGACCTGCCATTGGTGCCATGTCATGGAGCGGGAGAGTTTCGAGGACGAAGAAACGGCCCGGCAGATGAACCGGGACTTCGTCTCGATCAAGGTGGACCGGGAGGAGCGGCCCGACGTCGATGAGACGTACATGAAGGCGGTCCAGGTGATGGCCGGCTCGGGCGGCTGGCCGCTGTCGGTCTTCCTGACCCCGGAGGGCAAACCTTTCTACGGCGGCACCTACTTTCCGCCGCAGGCCGGATTTGGACGGCCCAGTTTCCGCCAGGTGCTCACAGGCGTCGCTCAGGCTTGGCGAACACAGCGAGCCGACTTGCTGGCGTCGTCGCAGTCGCTTGTGGAGACATTGGGCCGGCCTTCCCAGGCGGGACCCGAGCGGCTGTTGTCTGTGGACGTGCTGAAGAATGCGTTCGATGCCTTGTCGGGCTATTTCGATTCCTTCTCCGGCGGGTTCGGATCGGCTCCCAAGTTTCCCCAGCCGACCATTCTTACGCTGCTGCTGCACTACCGCGTCAGAAGCGGTCAGCAGGCAGCCTTCGACATGGTGGAAAAGAGTTTGGAGGCGATGGCGCGGGGCGGGATCCACGACCATCTGGGCGGCGGTTTCCATCGCTACGCGACCGACGCTCAGTGGCTCGTTCCTCATTTTGAGAAGATGCTCTACGACCAAGCGATGCTGGGTCTGGCGTACGTCCAGGCGTATCAGGTCGGCGACAAGTCCGCCCATGCAAGTGTGGCCAGGGACGTGTTCGAGTACGTTCTGCGGGACATGACGGATGCCGAGGGCGGCTTTTATGCAGGTGAGGACGCGGACAGTGAAGGCCGAGAAGGGACCTTCTACGTCTGGCGACGGGAGGAGATCGAGAGCGTTCTGGGGAAACCCGACGCGGAGATGTTCTGTGGCTGCTACGGCGTCACAGACAAGGGCAATTTCGAGCAAGAGCAGAACGTTTTGTACGTTTCCGAATCGGTGGAGGAGGCCGCCGCGAAGTTCAAATGCAGCCCCGAGGAGCTTGAGGCCAGACTCGTTGACGCCCGACGGAAACTGCTGACGCACAGGGACGCGCGTCCTCGGCCCCATCGGGACGACAAGATCATCGCTTCCTGGAATGGACTGATGATTTCGTCTCTGGCCCGCGGGGGCGCGGCGCTGGGGGAGGATCGGTACGTCCAGGCCGCAGCACGTGCGGCGGCGTTCATTCTCGAATCTCTCTGGGGAGACGGACGGTTGATGCGGTACTGGCGGGCCGGCCGCGTCGTCGAAAAGGCCTTTCTCGACGACTATGCGTTCTTGATCCTGGGCGTCCTGGATTTGTACGAGGCTACCTTCGATATTCGTTGGCTCCGCCAAGCTGGGACTCTGGCTGAGCAGATGATAGACCTATTCGCCGACCCGGCTGAGGGCGGTTTCTTCATGACAGGCCGGGACGGCGAACAGCTCATCAGTCGCGAGAAGCCCGCCTACGACGGCGTGATCCCCAGCGGCAACTCCGCCGCCGTCATGGGGCTGCTCAAGCTCGGCACGATCCTCATGAACGACCGATTCATCCGCCAGGCCGAGAACGTATTCAGGCGATTCTCCGGCCCGATTGCGGGGACGCCGACCGCGTTTACCGCCATGTTGGTGGCGTTGGACTATCGGTTGGGTCCCACCCAGGAGATCGTCATCGCCGGTCCGGCGGCCGAAGCACGATCTTTGATCGAGGAGGTCCGGCGACGCTTCCTGCCGAATGCGACGCTGTTGTTCCACGAGACCGCGAGGCAGGACGATGCCTTGGCGGAGATGATCCCTTTCATCCGGGACCTCTCTTCCCGATACGGTCGCGCCGCAGCCTACGTCTGTGAGAACTACGCGTGCCGGCGGCCCGTCGCCACGGCGGTTGATCTGGCCGCGATCCTCGACGAAATTTCGCGAAGTCACTGAACCCATGATAGCCTGCGACCCTACATGATGTTAAGATCGAATGATATGTGGTGGAAGCCTGCAGGTGGCGTGCCACGTACCGTGTAACTATGGTTGGGAGGTAGAGCGAATGCACAGGGATGATCTTACCATCGTTCTATGCGGGCAGGCGGGACAGGGCGTTCAGACCGTGGAGTTCCTGCTGACCCGGCTCCTGAAACTGGCGGGCCATCACGTGTTTGCGACGAAGGAGTACATGTCGCGGGTCCGCGGGGGGCTGAACTCGACGACGATCCGCGTAGCCAATCGCGAGGTCGCTGCCTATACCCACCGTATGGACATCCTGGTCCCCCTTAGCGGCGGGGCCGTCGAGCACGTCGCGGGGCGGATCTCGTCCGAGACGGTGGTGCTCGGCGAGCGGGCGGTGATCGGAGACGGCCCGGCCCTTCAGTCGTGCCGGGTGCTCGACATTCCCTTCACGAAAATGGCCCAGGATATCGGAAACGCGATCTATTCCAACAGCGTGGCCGTAGGAGCCGTCGCAGGGGCCCTGGGTCTCGATC
>CALMMH010000888.1 GCA_937868145.1 uncultured Phycisphaerales bacterium | reverse complement strand
TGGTGGGCCGACCGCCGGGCGGATGAGTACTTGGTGGTGGCTTTCTTTCGGTTTTTCTTGTATGGCTGGTCCGTTGGACAGGTCTTCGATGATCTGCAGGCCGGGGGGATTCAGCCGGGCTTCGAGGACGTATCGCGCGGATCCAACCAATGGGCGGTATCGCCCGGACGAAGTGCGGAAGGGGCCCCGATTCTCTGCGCCGATCCCCACCTGTCGTGGTGGGGACCGTCGCGGTTCTGGGAATTCCGAATCCATGCCGGGGTGTTGCAGGGCAGCGGGTTCATTTTGCCGGGCTGTCCCTATATCGGCCTTGGACACAATGCCGATGTTGCATGGGCAATGACGACCGGTGGACCCGATACCGCCGATGTGTACGAACTGACTCTCAAGAGCGATGATCCCACGAAGTACCTGTATGACGGGCAGTGGCGGTCGCTAAGCAGCCGCGAAGCGACCATCGAGGTGAAAGGGGCATCGTCGCAGAAGATCACGATTTGGTCTTCCCATCACGGCCCCATCGTCGCCATGCGAGGGGGCAAGGCCTATGCGGCGAAGATGGCGTACGCCGACGAGGTGCAGCTTGCAGAAGCCTGGTACGAGTTCAACACGGCTGAGGACTACTCCGGGGCCGTGCAGGCCATGAGCATGCGGCAACTGTTCCCCCAGAATGTCATGGTCGCCGACACGTCGGGCAACATCTATTACCAGCGGACCGGTCGCGTGCCTCGCCGGCCCTCAGGGTACGACTGGTCGAAACCCGTCGACGGTTCGACCTCGGCCAGCGAGTGGCAGGGACTGCATCCGGCCTCGGACCACGTACAGGTGCTGAATCCGCCCCAGGGATACATGCAGAACTGCAACATCTCGCCGGATGTGATGATGGTGGGCAGCCCGTTCTCCCCGGACAAGACGTTGTCGTATCTCTACGGAGCCTCCGTCGGGGCGACGAGTCCGCGAGGGTCGCGGGCCGTGCAGCTTCTGGATGCGGATATGTCCGTCACCGTCGAGGAGGCTCAAGCCTATGCGACGGACCTTCATCCGTATGGAGTCGAACGCTGGATCGAGGTGCTCAGACGGGCCGATGCGGCGTTTGGCTCGCAGCATCAGGCCGACGCGGACTACGTCGCGGGAGTCCAGGATCTTCTGGCATGGGATGGCAACCTGCGTCACGATTCAAAAGCGGCGATAAAGTACTACTACTGGCGCAGGCAGCTTGTCGAGGATCACGGGAGTCAGGCGGTGTCCGATGCCGCGCGTCGAATCGACTGCGGTCTGGCTGCACTGGGCAAACCCGTGCCGGAGATCGATCTCAGCGATGCGGAGCTCCAGGCGGCGGCCGATTCGCTCGCCAACGCGATGACCAGACTCAAAAAGGATCGGGGCTCACTGGACGTGACCTACGGCGACATATTCCGGGTGGGTCGCGATGATGCCTCATGGCCTTTAGGGGGCGGCGGGGACTACGGAACGACAACGCTGCGCAACATCGGCTATGGGCGTCCACGCCGCGACCACACGCAGTGGGGCGATCACGGCCAGACCTCCACGCAAGTCATCGTGCTGAGCAAGCCTGTGCGGAGCTGGACCTACGTACCCTTGGGGCAGAGCGACCGTCCGATCTCGCCGCACTACCGCGACCAGGCCCAGAAGCTCTTTAGCCCGTGCAGTCTGAAACCCACCTGGTGGTTGCCCGAGGACTTGGCTGAGCATATCGAATCCCGAACAACGATTGCGGATCGCTAATCGATTTGGAGCATGTGATGGATTACACGTACCTGGATATCGCCAAGATGATCGACCATTCCCTGCTGAATCCGGCTCTCACCGTCCCGGAGCTGGAAGCGGGCTGCAAGCTGGCTCTCGAATATGACACCGCCAGCGTCTGCATCCTGCCCTACTATCTCAAGAGGTGCGCCGAGATCCTCAAAGGCAGCGAGGTAAAGGCGAGCACGACGATCGGTTTTCCGCATGGCGGGCACACCACGGCCATCAAGGTGGCGGAGGCGGAACAGGCCCTCGCTGACGGCGGGCAGGAACTGGACATGGTCGTCAACATCAGCAAGGTCCTCAGCAGCGACTGGGAGTACGTCCGTCGGGACATCGCCGCCGTCATCGACGTGACGCACAAACGCGGCCAGAAGGTCAAGGTCATCTTCGAGAACTGCTACATGAAGGACGAACAGAAGATCAAGCTGTGCGAGATCTGCGGAACCCTGGGGGCCGATTGGGTGAAGACCTCGACCGGATATGGCATCGGAGGGGCGACGATTGATGACCTCAAGCTGATGCGCCGGCACTCGCCCAAACACGTGGAGGTGAAAGCGGCGGGAGGCGTTCGGGATCTCGACAAGCTTCTGGAAGTCCGTGCGCTCGGGGTCACTCGCGCCGGTGCCACTCGTACCGCGGACATGCTCACC
>CALMMH010000887.1 GCA_937868145.1 uncultured Phycisphaerales bacterium | reverse complement strand
GGTCGATGAGCTGGACCCCCAGGCCGACAAGCTCCTGCGAGAGTATCGATGCCACAATCCGACGCCGGCCGAACAGGCCGATTCCGCTGTGGACAACGGCCCCCAAGACGATCCTCAAGATAGCCGCGAAATCCTGCGATCTCAGCAGATTTTGGCCCAGGAACACCTGACCAAGCTCCAGGGGCTCCGCACAGCGCAATTGTTCGTAGGCGCCCGACCGACGCTCTTGGCCGGAGGACTCCTGGGGGCAGCCGCGGTCCTGCTGGGCATTCTGCATTCTCAGAACGTCCCTCTCCTCCCGGCGACTCTTGCGGCGATGGCCTTTGTGATCGCTTTGATCGTCATCACCGGACGCGTCCTCTGGAAACGGAGCCGGTCCCAGATACAACGCACTTACGCGGAATTCCGGGCTGCTCTGATGAACGCCCGCATGGCCCTCGGTCGGCAGTCCGCCTTGGCGCTGGACCAAATCGAAAAAGAATGGCTGACGTCCGTCGAGCAGAAGCAGGCCGAGATCAAGAGAGCCCAGACGACCTATGAAACCACCAAGGCCAATCTCGCCAAACAGCAGGCCACCTCTCTTCACCAGGTCGAGGATCAGCGGCAGGAACTTCTGAACAACGTGAGGGACAACCGGGATCAGACCGTGCAAAAGGCGAGGCAACTCTGCCGGCAGGAGACTGCGGAACTGGAAAGAAAGTTCCAGCAGAATATGGCCGAGATTCAAAAGCGATATGACGAAGAGATGGCTGCCTGCGAGAGCACGTATCAGGCGGCCCGCAAGTCGCTGGAGGATCGCTGGGACCAGGGCCTGGCTCGCATCGATGCGTTGCTTGGCCGCACCGCCGGTCTGGATAAGCGGGCCGCGGGCCCCTGGGACGGCCTGCTCGGCGAATCCTGGACTCCTTCCCAGACACCGCCCGCAGGGGCGCGATTCGCGGTGCTCGACGTGGACTTCGGACGCTTGGCCGGATCCGTGGCCGCTCGAGCAGGCTCGATGCTGGAGGCCGCGAAGTCCGCCACGCTGCCGGCGATGCTCGAATTCCCCGACGATTGCTCGCTGCTGCTGGAGTATCCGCGGGAGGGCCGCGAGCAGGCCATCGACGCGCTGCGTGCGATCATGATGCGGCTGTTCGCCTCGTTCCCGCCGGGACAGGCGCATTTCACGATCTTCGATCCCGTCGGACTGGGCGAGAGCTTCGCCGGCTTCATGCACGCCGGCGACTACCTCGAATCCCTCGTCGGCGGCCGGATCTGGACCGAGCCTCAGCAAATCCAGGAACAGCTCGAAGACCTCACCGAGCACATGGAGAACGTCATCCAGAAATACCTCCGCAACGAGTTCGAGACGATCGAGGAGTACAACCGCCAGGCGGGCGAGCTCGCCGAGCCCTATCGGTTCCTCGTGATCGCGGACTTCCCCCGGAACTTCAGCGAAGAGACCGCCCGGCGTCTGAGCAGCGTCATTCACAGCGGCCCTCGCTGCGGCGTCCACACTCTGATCGCCTACGACACGCGGGCCGACCTGCCCAGCGGCGTGGACATGCGGGACATCTGCGCCGCCAGCGTCCATCTGACTTACGAGGACAATCGATTCGTCTGGCAGGATGAAATCCTGCGACAGTTCCCCCTCGTACTGGACACGCCGCCGGACGAGGCCGCCCTGACCCACGCCATGCACGTCATCGGCAAAGCCGGCGCAGCCTCCGCTCGGGTCGAGGTCCCGTTCGCCGCCATCGCTCCGGCCGAGAATCAGCTTTGGTCGCTGGACAGCAGTTCGGAATTGCGGGTCGCGCTGGGCCGCACGGGCGCCACGCGATTGCAGTACCTGTCCCTCGGCCGCGGAGTCGCCCAGCACATGCTCATCGCCGGCAAGACCGGCTCGGGCAAATCGACCCTCCTGCACGCGATGATCACGAACCTGGCCCTGTGGTACGCCCCGGACCAGGTCGAGCTGTACCTGATCGACTTCAAACAGGGCGTCGAGTTCAAGACCTACGCCACCAACCACCTGCCGCACGCCCGCGCGATCGCCATCGAGAGCGACCGCGAGTTCGGCCTGAGCATCCTGCAGAGACTGGACGCCGAGATGACCCGCCGAGGCGACCTGTTCCGCCAGGCCGGCGTGCAGGACCTGGCCGGCTATCGCAAATCGACGGGCAAGCCCATGCCTCGCACCGTCCTGATCGTCGACGAGTTTCAGGTCTTCTTCGCCGACGACGACAAGCTGGCCCAGGACGCCGCGGTGCTGCTCGAACAGCTCGTCCGTCAGGGCCGCGCCTTCGGCATCCACGTCGTGCTCGGCTCCCAGACGTTGGGCGGAGTCTTCGGCCTGGCCCGCAGCACGATCGGTCAGATGGCTATACGAATCGCATTGCAGTGTTCGGACGCGGATTCCCAGCTCATTCTCGAAGACG
>CALMMH010000886.1 GCA_937868145.1 uncultured Phycisphaerales bacterium | reverse complement strand
GGGACGATTCGGGCGGCTCTTCGAGACTCAAAAAGGCGCGGATTCCTCCATACCACGGGAGGCGATTGAGGCTTTCGACGAGGGCCCAACAGAGGGCCGCGTTGTGCTCGACGGTCTGGCGAACCGCTTCGAACACCTGCTCACACTCGATTTCCGCCGCACAACAGATCTCCAGGGCCATAGGGGCGGACTGGGAACAGGTCAGGGCTTGGAGCAGGCCGGCCTTGGACGGCGATTCGGCAAGCCACGTGAGGGCTTCATCCGTGACGGGGGAGGACCATGGCGCGTGTCTAAGACGTTGTACGGCGTGAGTGAGTTCGGCGGCGTGCATCATGATCTCCTTGCTCGCCCGCAGGCAACGGGCGACCAGGGCTTCGAACGACACACCCGACCGCAGGTTTTTCGCCGCGGCCTGTTGTCATCCGATTTGCTCCAGGGTACTATGTTGCTCCAAAGAACCATTTGCGTAGCGTAATGACCTCCGCAAAGAAAGTCAAGAACACGGCTCCATCCGTGAAGATACGTGTACCTAATGGATAGCCACGAGAGCATAAAATGGCGTTTTCAGTGACCATATTAAAAATGTCTGAACCTCGTCATTCGGAATGACACGTAGCCAAATTCGTCCCTTGCGGCTACAGTGACAGCCATATGCAACGAAGGAACCCGTATGAAGGTGGAATGTCGTCTCAAGGAAGTGCTGACCGAACACGGATTGGACCATCACGGCGTGATTCAGGAAATCGCCGAGGCGGTGGGGGTCAACCGTCACACGATCGCCAAGCTGTACAACGACCGTTCGCCCGGCGTGACATTCGTCCTGCTGGGGCGGCTGTGCAACTGGCTGGTCAAGCAGGGCGTCCCGGCCGATGAGCTGCCAGGAGCCCTGCTCGGCGCCGGGCGAGCCCCGCTCTGGACCGCCATCACCCGCCAGGGCGGCGCGGTGACCATCTGCCTGGGCGAGTACCAGTTGACCCGCGACGGCGAGGTCCTCTGGCGGTGGATTTCGCGTCGTGACTCCAGCGTCGCGGCTCTGGTCGTCCAGCGATTGTCCGCAGGCACGAAGGGCGGGTCGCTGCCGCCACCCCTGGGATTCGAGTATATTCCGTTTCGCTACTCCCCCATGGATCACATCGTCGATCAGCGCGTCCTGGCGGAGGACATCCATCGGACGCAGGCGGTGTTCGAGCGGGCCCAGCAGGGGGCCAACGCCGGCACCACAATCATCATCGGCAGCCAACGAGTCAACTATCTCCTGGAGTTCTTCGTGGCGGATCTCTTCGGGTGCCGCCCGTTCGTCACACCGTCCGGCAAACCCTCGGTTCCGTTCTTCAGCGTGTATCGTCCCAGCGATCAGAACACGCCGAGTTGCTTCGGAGGACCGGAGAATCCCTTCCGGACCCGGGACAAAGGCCGTCCGGGACTGCACTATCTCGATGATCGGGGGCATTGGGAAACCTGCCCGTGGCTGCGCGACCGGCAGGACGCGGGAATCGTGATCTCGCTGAAGGACCACCGCCGCGGTTCTCTCGTTCTGGCGGTTTTCGGCTTCTCCGGCTGGGCCACCGAAGCGATCGGCGGTCAGTTGATTCTCAAAGAGGATTTATTCTGGCCGCCCACGGTCAAACTCAAGACTCGTGAAGTAGGCGTCTACGTCTGCCAATTGACGCACAGCGAGTCCGATAACGACGACGATCAGGGGCACATCCAGACGGGCGCCTGCGAAGTCATCCCGTTGGGGGAACGGACCCTTGCAGACCTGCTGGGTCGGTGAAGGTCGGGATCAGTAGATAATCGCAGTCGCTTGCTCGATTTTCTTGATGATCTCGAGCGGATCGCCGGGGTTCGAGACGTAGCCGTCGAATCCCTTCTGGATCAAGGCCGCCGCTTCCTGGCTGCTCAGTTGATTGGCCAGCGCGACAATCTTGATCGTCGCAAGGTCCTCGCTGCCTCGCATGCTCGAACAGATGGAGTGCGCGTCGATGCCGTTGGTCAGAAGATTGATCAAAACCACGTGGGGCGCGAACTTCTGGGCTGCCGCTCCCGCTTCAAATCCGTTGCGGGCCACGAGAACGTCGTAGCCGCCCCGGCTTCTGAGAGTCTCCTGCAGGCCGAGACCCGACCCTTCGTCGCTGTCGAGGACCAGCACCCGGATCTTGCCGGCCGCCAGGGCTTCGGTGGGCATGTTGTTGGCCTTCATGAAACGGATCAATTCGTTCAGGGGGATCCGACGGTCCTTGCTGCCCGGGATGCGATACCCCTTGAGCTGGCCGGAGTCGAACCACTTGGACACCGTTCGCGGCGCCACATTGCAGATCTTCGCGACATCGCCCGTCGTCAATACGTTTCTGCCTTTGGCCATAGTATGATTCCCGAATAAGTGCGTTGCTGCCGTACTGTCTTTCGACCTGAAAGCAATGGGCATTTAGCCGCAGACGAAGAATCTGTGCGAGCGATTCCCGTCCAGGCGTCGTCATGCCGCACGACGCCCGATAACAACGCCACAGGCGATTCTCTCGGCCCTGTCGGACCGTGGAGATTCACCAGCACCCCTGTTCTCCTGGAGGCGCAGAAGTATTACAATGCCTCCGAGATTATTGGCGTTGTTGTCGTGACCAGGAGAAAGCCATGCGGATACCGTTGTCTCGGCCGGACATCACTGAACAGGAAATCGAACGAGTGGTGGACGTGCTTCGCTGCCCGAACCTTTCGATGGGACCGGTCGTGGGCGAGTTCGAAAGGGCCCTTGCGGCGTACGTCGGCCGACGACGGGCCGTCGCGGTCAATAGCGGCACCAGCGGGCTGTTCCTGAGCCTGCTGGCGCTGGGAATCGGGCCGGGCGACGAGGTCGTCACCACGCCGTTCACATTCATCGCCTCGACGACGACCATCATGATGACCGGCGCCAGGCCGGTGTTCGTCGATATCGATCCGGCGAGCCTGAACCTTGATCCGAACCGCATCGAGGCGGCGATCACGGAACGAACGAAAGCGATCCTGCCGGTGGAGGCCTTCGGGAATCCCGCGGAATTCGACGCGATTTGCCAGGTCGCTCAACGCCATGGATTGACGGTGATTGAAGACAGTTGCGAGGCGCTGGGTTCCGCTCTGCGGGGCAGAAAGGCCGGAACATTCGGCAAAACCGGCGTGTTCGCCTTCTATCCCAACAAGCAGATCACCACGGGGGAAGGCGGCATGATCGTCACGGACGACGATCGCGTGGCCGACCTGTGCATTTCCCTGCGCAACCAGGGCCGCAGCCCGAACGGCGGCTGGCTCGCTCACGAGCGGCTGGGCTACAATTTCCGGCTCGGCGACATCAACTGCGCCCTGGGCGTCGTTCAACTCTCCCGCATCGACGAGATCAAAGCCCGGCGTCGCCAGGTGGCGGAGTGGTATCGGGAACTGCTGGCCGGCGAGGACCGGCTCATCCTCCCCCAGGAAGCGCCCGGCTGCGAAATCAGTTGGTTCGTGTACGTGGTCCGACTGGCCGAACGGTTCGGGATCGAGCAACGGGACCGCATCCTGCAGGAAATGACCCGCCAGGGCATCCAGGTGAACAATTACTTCCCACCGGTGCATTTGCAGCCGTTTATCGCCGAGCAGTATGGGTGCCGCCGGGGCGACTTCCCCCTCACAGAATCCGTGAGCGAACGCACGATCGCACTGCCGTTCCACAATCGCCTCACGCAGGACGAGGCCGCCATCGTCTGCGGGACCCTGAGGGCCATTCTCGACGCCTCTCTCTGACATTCCTACCCAGCCAATCTCCTTTTTGCCTATCCGGTTTTTGTTCGTATAGTCTGTGTAGGGAATCACGATGCACGGCCGGAGGGCCGGTCGAGGGGTTCCCCACGCAGAGCTCCGCGTGGGAGACTCCACAAGATTCTGCGACGGAAGGGGGGAAGTACGCCGCATGGGCTGGAGAATGAAATTCGTCTTTGTGCTGATTGTCTATTGTGCCGGGTTCATTACCGCGGTGTATTGCCTGGCGCCGACGCCCAAGCAGGGCGACGGCCAGACCCTGCAGCTGGCTCAGCTGCCGGGGGCATTCAACTCTCAGGAGTTGGCCGCATCGGTGAACTCGGGAATCCACAAGTGCGTGGATCTGGGGAAAGTGGCCGCGGGGGAACTCGCGCAACGAATTCAGAAAGAGATCGATAAAGCACAGTCAGAGTCGGGCAGTTAGCCTGCGACAATTGACCTCGCCGAGGGTGCTTGGGAACGGTCTCGAATCGGAGGTTGAAACCGCACGAAGGGGGAATTACGGGCTGCGAATTCGTCCGCAGCCTTTGGGGGGGGCCGTTGCAGAGCGGTGACCGAATTCGGTCTCGCGTCTGTCAAGGGCCTCTTCGTATTTACGCCGAGCCGTGGTTTCTGCACAGGAACCACGGCGGTCCATCGCCTGTTTCCACGCCTGGGCAAATCCCTCCACGGAGGGACGCACATCCATCATTTGACCCTCTCGCAGGTGTCGGGCATAATACCGGCCTGAGTGACGGCCGGGACGTCGCCGGTCCTTGCAGAGTCCGACCGGGCGGTCGGCTGCGCAGGTCAATCCCTTCAATGAGGTGTGCGAATGACTGAACGACATGGTTGCGACGAGAAGGACATCGGACACTACACCTGCCATCGCACGAACGAAAAGATCGTCGTCGACGGCCGGTTGGCGGAAATGTGCTGGCACAGGGCCCCCAAGTCCCCCCGGTACGTCGATATGGTCAGCGGAGTCCCCGGGTTCTTCGATACCCACATGGCCGCGTTGTGGGACGATCAGAACCTGTACCTCGGCCTCTGGATCGAGGAACCCAACGTGCAGGCGAAGTTCACCGAGCGGGACTCGCCCGTGTACTTCGAGAACGACGTCGAGGTCTTTATCGCAGGCCCGGACAGCTACTACGAGTTTCAGATCAACGCCCGGGGGACCATCTACGAGGTGTTCTACATCTGGCAGGACGCCTACAAGCGGGGCGGCTTCGCCGACATGCCCGAGTTCGACCTCCAGAGGCGCACGGTCGACGTTCTGGGCGGTTTTCAGGACGGAATGCGGTACAAGAAGCACCCGCGGGGCCGCCGCTGGGCCTTCATGGACTGGGACTTCCCGGGACTCCAAGCCGCCGTGCAGGTGGATGGGACCCTGAACGACGCCACGAAGATCGACCGCGGCTGGACGGTCGAACTGGCCTTCCCGTGGTCCGGCATGAAACCCCTTGCCCAGGGTCGTTCCCTCCCGCCTCGCAACGGCGACATCTGGCGAATGGACTTCTCGCGATTCGAGGCCCTGCAATGCAACGGCCGG
>CALMMH010000885.1 GCA_937868145.1 uncultured Phycisphaerales bacterium | reverse complement strand
CCTGACGTGACCTTCGGCCGGCATCCCGATGGAGCGGCCTCGACCGATTGTCTCGCGGCCGGCACGCCCGGCCGGGCCAACAGCGGCAAGCGGATCGGCGACGTGGCGATCAACGAGATCATGTATCATCACGCCACGCGCGACGAACGGTACGAGTACGTCGAGCTGTACAACCGCGGCGCCAGCACGATCTCGCTGGCCGGATGGGCCTTCACCGACGGAATCGAGTACACGTTCGCCGAGGACGCCGCGATCGCTCCCGGCGGCTATATCGTCGTGGCCCAGGACCCGAACTTCCTTGCGGCCGTGTACGACAACCTGACACTCGGAACGAACCTCGTGGGTCCCTACCAGGGCGGCCTCGACGATCACAGCGAACGAATCCGCCTGTCGTATCCGCGGTCCCGAACCGATCAGGCCGAGCCGGACAGGATCACCGTCGATGAGGTCACCTACTTCGACGGCGGGCAATGGCCCGCCTGGGCCGACGGGCTGGGCGCCAGTCTCGAGCTGCGGGACCCGGACAGCGACAACGACACGCCGCTGGCCTGGGCCGACAGCGACGAGAGCGGCAAAAGCCAGTGGACGCAGTTCTCCTACGCGATCAGCGCCACCGACACGCGTTACACGCACGACAGCGCCGGCGTCTTCGACATGATGCTGCTGACCGCTGGCGAGGTCCTCGTCGACGATCTCGAATGCGTCGTCGACGGCGCCAACCGCATCGCCAACAACAGCTTCGAGAACGGCGAAACCTCCTGGCGGATCCTCGGCAACCACACGCGGTCGTTTGTCACGACGGAGGACCGCCATTCCGGTTCGCACGCGCTGCATCTGATCGCCACCGGCCACGGGGACCCCGGGGCCAACCGAATCAACCAGTCGATCACCGGCGCTGCGGGCGGCGACGTCACGTTCCGCGGCTGGGCCCGCTGGGTGCGGGGCAGCCGGTTCCTCCTGCTGCGGACGACGCGGGAACTGTCCCCCGTCCGACCGCCCAGGCCGGCTCACGCGTTCGAACTGGACATGCCGCTGAACCTGGGCACGCCGGGCCGACAGAACACCGCCTTCGTCGCCAACCGCGGGCCGGACATTCTCGACGTGCGCCACGAGCCCGTCCTGCCGACCGCCTCGGACCCGATCGTCGTGACGACGCGCGTGCTCGATGAGGACGGCGTGGGAACTGTCATCCTTTATCACCGGTCCGAGGGCAGCACCACATTCAGCTCCATTGCCATGGTGGACGACGGCACAGGCGACGACGCCCTCGCCGGCGACCACGTCTACACCGCGACGATCACCGGCGCCTCGACCGGCACGATTCAGGCGTTCTACATCGAAGCCTCAGACGGCATGGAAACCACGCGCTTCCCCACGAAGCTGGAGCCCTCGGCGGAAGTCCCCGACCGGACGTGCCTGATCCGCATCGGCGACACCAAGGTCGCCAGCCAACTGGCCAACTACCGCATCTGGATGTCCGACGACGTGGTCGACGCCTTCCGATCGCGCAGCAGCCTGTCGAATGAGCTGCTGGATTGCACCTTCGTCTACAACGACTCGGAGGTCTTCTATAACTGCGGCATTCGCCTGCGGGGCAGCCCGTTCATCCGACCCGGCTCGGGCGAAGCGCCGCAGGACCGCCTGGGTATCCGAATCGAGTTCCCGCCGGATCGGAGCTTCCGGGGACGGCAGGAAGTCAATCTCGACGCCACCGAAGGCACCAGCCGCGGGCCGCTTCAGGAGCGGGCCTCCTACTGGTTCTACGCCCAGTTGGGCATGCAGCACTCCCGACAGGAGTGGGTCCGGCTGTTCGTCAACGGCACCAGCCTGACCCGATACGACGACGTGCAGAAAATCGACGGCGACTACATCGATGCCTGGTTCCCCGGCAACAACGACGGCTACATCCACAAGATCGACGATTACTTCGAGTTCAACGTCACAGGCACCTCCGCCAGCGGCGAGGCGGCGGATGAAGGGCTTCTGTGCGATTCGTCGCACCCGCTGCTGCCCGACACGTACCGGTGGCATTTCGAGAAACGCTCGCATCCCGAGGACGACACGTGGCAGCATCTGTACGATCTGGCGGTGGCGCTGAACACGCCGTCGTCGAGCCCCACCTATGAAAAGGGCATCGAGAGCAAGCTCGACCCGGCGCATTTCACCAAGATGCTCGCGCTGCGTCACGCGGTGGGCGACTGGGACAGCTACGGCTACACGCGGGGCAAGAACAACGCCTTCTACTACGCCCTTCCCGAGGGCAAGTGGTATCTGCTCCCCTGGGACATCGACTTCACGCTCGGCTCGGGCCGCGGGTCGAACTCCAGTCTGTTCGAGGTGACCAACGAGTTCCCGGAGATCGTCCAGTTCCTGGCGCACCCCAAGTACAAGCAGATGTATTACGACGCGTTCAAGGAACTGGTGGAGGGCCCGTGGAAGACCTCCTACGGGACGAACGATCCGCCGACGGACTTCGACAAGTTCCTCGATGAAGGCGCAGACCTGCTGGTTTCCGAAGGAATGGGCGACGGCCGGCGCAACCAGATCAAACAGTTCGTCCGCGAGCGGCGGAACTTCATCCTCTCGCAGCTCCCGACCGGAGAGACCGACACGCCGTCGAGACGGAACTAGTACATCGACCATCTTGAGGCGGTGGGTAGTTTGAGCAGAATGTCAGTCCTGGGTGCCACGGTCAAACTCCGTTTGACTGTGCTCTTTCGATCGATTCCGCCTATCCCAGGAACACAGCCGAACAAGTTCGGCCGTGCCACCCTGCTCGCCAGATCAAGTGGGGAGGAGTACTAGTACACCGGCTGTGCCAATTGGCAGAATAGAGTGGGTGAACCGTTCGCCAAGGCAGGGGCGAGCAGGCAGTCTCGATCGTCTCCTGGGGGCCCGCCCCCAGACCCCGGAGATTTTGCGCTTTGCGCCAGTGACATGAAAATGCAGAGCAGGCCACGATCCGATCCAAATCATACGGACGGGGAGAGATCTTGCGCGGCTTCGATGGATTCTGTCATCCTGAGGCGAAGCCGAAGGATCTGGCCGCCAAACGAAAGTTCTCTCACGTTCACAGCCCAGATCCTTCGCTGCGCTCAGGATGACAACCACAGCGTATGAATTGATCCGAATCCATATCTTTCGCCGAAAGGAAGACTGTGGGTTCCTCCCTGCCGGGGATTCGGCCCAACCCTCTCCAGTTCTACCATGCTGCTGGCCCAAAGCGGTAAATCTCGGGGTCTGGGGCAGAGCCCCAGGGGAGGTCTACGAACCTCCGGTTTCATCTGCATCCCTTTCGCAAGGCCAAAGGGGATTCGTCATTGGGCGTTGGTCGGAGCCGGCACAGGCTGACGCGTCTGGAGGAGCGTCAGTGCGTTGCCGCGATAGACTTTTTCGAGGATCGGCCCCTCCAAGGCCAGGCCGTAGAGCGGCCAGTGATAGCTGGAGTAATCCCAGGCGTAGAAGTGCTCGTCCGCGGATTCCAGGACGCGGAACGTGAGCCGGTACATGCTCGGGCTGCGGCCCATGTCGGTGCCGTAGACGAGGCGGTCCTGATACTTCGCGTAGAACTGCCCGGTGAACCGCGGAATGGCCGCGGTCTCCGCGTAGCGGGCGGAGATGTCCGCGTAGAGGTTCGGGTGCTTGTCGAGCATCCCGGCCAGGCGGTTCAGGTCGTAGCTGCAGTTGGCGAAGTGGCAGGCGATGAAAGTCGTCCTGGGATGCCGGCCGACGGCTCGATCGAGAATCTCCATCAGTCCTTCATGGCCCACGATGCCGGGCTGGTTGTCCAGCCGCCACGAGTAGGCGTTCATCAGGCCGTCGTTTCCGGCGTCCATCGGCAGGTACATCCAGTAGGGATCGGCCATGTGGATGTTCACCGGCATCTTCAGCTCGGCGCACTTCTCCAGCAGCGGATCCATGCGGGGATCGTCCAGATGCATCCCCCACGCCTGGGGTTTGCAGTAGAACAGGCCTTTGCCCTTGTCGCCGAGCTCGCCCACGCCGCGGGCTCCGGCCTTGTAACACCGCTCCAGCTCTTTGACCGCCGCCGGACCGAAACCGGGCTTGTCGTATCCGCTGTAGTCGAACCCGCACCAAACCTCGAACCGGTCCGGGTACTTCGCATACAAAGCGTGGATCTCGTCGAACTTCTCGCCTGTCGCCATGGTCATCACGACCGATTTCTGAATTCCGGTCTCGTCCATCGCACGGACCCACTCGGCTACCTGCTCGGGCGTCTTGGCGTAGACGTGGGCGTGCATGTCGATCGCGGGAAAGCGCGCCTTGGACACCTTCGTCTCCGGCGTCTTGTAGATCGACTGCGGATGAAAGTCCTTCAGCAGCAGCGACTCGGGATCGGACGGTTTGTCGGCAGCCGGCACGACCCTTGGACACGACAAAACCGCCAGGGCAAGAACAGCAACGATTGATTGGATCATCCGACGCGACATGACCAAGCTCCTTTCTGCAGGGACGACAGGACGCGATCACACGGCTGCAAGCGTACGTCCGGCGTCGGGCCAAGTCAAGCCTGGGACTTGCCATCGGCGGAAATCACGGTATGGTGGAGTGTCCGCAGGTCGACCAGCCGGCGTTGGCCCTGGTCCGACCGCCGCGGCAACCACGATCAGGGGAACCGTGCGATGGATGACAAACAGGTCGCGAGAGTGTTGTCGTTTCGCTGGCTGATCTTCGCGGTGCTCGCAATCGCCTACTGCCTGGTCTATTTCCATCGGATCTCGCTCTCGGTCGTCACGGGCGAGTTGCAACGGGAGTTCCACGCGAGCGCCGGCATGCTCGGTCTGCTCGGTTCGGTCTACTTCTACTGCTACGCGCTGATGCAGATTCCCGCCGGCCTCTTGAGTGACTCGGTCGGCCCGCGCAAGACCGTGGCGGTCTCGCTGCTGGTGGCGACGGTCGGCATTCTGCTGTTCAGCCTGGCCTCCGACATCACGGTCGCGATCGTGGCCCGCGCCCTGGTCGGGCTGGGAGTCTCGATGGTTTTCATCCCGGCGATGAAGATCTTCTCCCAGTGGTACCGGACGCACGAGTTCGCCCACATGAGCGGGATGTACCAAGCCGCAGGCGGCGTCGGCGTCCTCGCAGGCACGTGGATTCTGGGCCTACTGGTGGATCACCTGGGATGGCGGGCCTCGTTCCGGATCATCGCCGGGTGCACGCTGGCCACGGCGGTCGCGGCCTGGCTGGTCGTGCGGAACCGCCCCGCCGACAAGGGCTGGCCCTCCCTCGACGAGATCGACCGCAACGAGCGTGCGGCCGGACCCGCGGCCGGCGCGATCGGCCTGCGTCAGGGCATTCGAATGGTCCTCGCGGAAAAGCACTTCTGGCTGATCGGGGCGTGGTTCTTCTTCGATTGCGGCATCTTCTTCGGATTCGGCAATCTCTGGAGCGGCCCCTACCTGATGCACACCTACCGGATGGACAAGGTCCAGGCGATGGCCTTGTTGAGCACAATCGCCTGGGGCATGGTCCTGGGCGGCCCGGCCCTCGGCGTGTTGTCCCAGAGAATCCTCAAGAGCCGCAAGAAGACCCTGGTTTTGTGCATGTCCGTCCTGTCGGCCCTGCTGCTGCTGACGACCCTGGCGCCGGCGGGTCTGCCTCGCGCAGCTTTGGTCGCATGGTTTTTCCTGTTCTCGGTGTGCTCGTCGGCGATCGTCATCGTGGGTTTCACGGCCACGAAAGAGTTGTTCCCGGTTGAAATCGCAGGCACATCGATCGGCGTGGTCAACTTCTTCCCCTTCTTCGGCGGCGCGGTCTTCCAACCGATCCTCGGCGCGATCCTGGACGCCTACGGCAAGACCGCGGCCAACCAGTACCCGGTCGCGGCGTACCGCACAGTCATGCTGGTCCTACTGCTGTCGGCGCTGGCGGCCTTGGGCTGCTCGATCCTGATGAAGGACACCTATCGCAAGTAAATGGGTGGCAGCCTCAAGCGCAGCTTGGGGATGGCCAAACCGCCTGCATGTTCGAATGGCGAACAAGACCATCCCCAAGTCCTGCGGACTTGAGGCTGCCACCCGAGCCTCTCCGTCTTTGCTGCCGTGAGATCCGCACACACCCCGCGACGCAGGTGTGACTAACCCTTCTGGCACACGGCCGGTTTCTTCTGATGGACAGAGGAAGGAACGGACGTATCCGGAATCCGCCGCTGTGCGGCGGGAGTTTATCGCATTGGAGCCGCCAGCGGTAGGGGTGCTGCGGGGCTCCTCAAGATGCTCTGCGTTGGGGACCCCTGCGTACGCCCTCAGGGGAGCGTTTCGCTCCCA
>CALMMH010000884.1 GCA_937868145.1 uncultured Phycisphaerales bacterium | reverse complement strand
CATAGCGCTCCACCAGGGGGTTGGCGTAGCGCTCCCGGTCCTTCGGCCTGCCCAGTTACTATGTGCAGAAGATGTTCGCCGAGAACTGCGGCGACGTGGCGCTGCCCATCGACGTGCAGTCGGCCGAGACCACGACGGGTCCCAAGGGCGGAGCCATCGGCGTAGGCACCTGGTCCACTCAGGCGGAGTTCAAGGACATCAAGGTCATCTCGGGCGGCAAGACCCTGTTCTCGTGCGACTTCGCCGACGGCACGACGGGATGGCGGTTCCTGGGCGACGGGGACTGGAAGGCCGAAGGCGGCGCGCTGCGGCAGTCCGGCCAGGCCACCGACGTTCGCGCCGTCGCCGGCGATAAATCCTGGACCGACTACAACTATAGCCTCAAGGCGCGCAAGCTGGGCGGCGCCGAGGGATTCCTGATCCTCTTCAACGTCCGGAACGACACGGACAAGAGTTGGTGGAACATCGGCGGCTGGAGCAACGACCATCACGCCATCGAGGTGGGCGGCGTGGTCGGCAATGAGGTCAAAGGCAGTGTGGAGACCGGACGATGGTACGACATCCGCGTGGAGGTCAAGGGCAACCGTGTGCGATGCCTGCTCGACGGCAAGGTGATTCACGACGTCTCCACTCTCCAGACCGTCCGGAGCCTGTACGCCTCCGCCACCCGCCGGACCCAGACGGGCGAAGTCATCCTCAAGGTCGTGAACACCGCCAGTGAGGCGCAGGCGTGCCAGATCAATCTCCGCGGATTGAAAAAGATTCGCGGTCCCGTCTCGGCCACGGTTCTGACCTCGGAGAACGCCACGGATGAGAACACCCTGGACGAGCCGACGAAGGTCGCGCCCTCGACCCAGAGCCTAACCCTCTCCGGCCCGATCTTCGACCACACGTTCCCGGCCAATTCCTTGACCGTGCTGCAAATCAAGAACTGATTATCGAGGCCGCTTGCGGCCTGTGATTCGATGGCAGCGGTGGGGTGAGGTTCGCCCCACCGCTCTCGGGTCTGGCCAACAACCTGTGACCTGTGGCGCGGACTCCATCCTCAGCATTTCGCATCCGCAAGGCTCGTTTCCATGCCTGACCCCAGAGCCCCCCTTCTTGCCTCTCGTCGCTGGTCGCTCCCCGCCGGACGGATGGCGAGGTCACGGGCCGTCTTCAATGGGTCCCGGGCGGACGACGACGGGGGCGTTCTTGATCTGAGGCCGCATGGCCAGCCAGTCGATTCCCTGAAAAACAGGGTCGTCGATCTCGCGAACCTCTTCCTCGCCGATATACGGTCCCATGGCATCCACCCAGGCGATCAGCCGCAGCCGGCTCACTTCGTCGACCCGCACATCGTTGTGTTGCCCGTTCGAAGCCCTCTCGACCAGACGGCTGCGGTAGGACAGTTTCGTCATCGGCTCGGGCGTCGCATACGCCGCGGGATCTCGCGTGTCGTAGGCCTCCACCAGGATCGTATCGGCGATGCCGAAGCCCGGCGGCGGGTCCTTCGGCGGATGATACGCGGCGCCCCACGACGGGTTTCCGAGCAGCGTGACATAAGGCTCCTTGAAGAGGCCGTCGCCGCGGAAGGTGAGGTCCAGCGTTTCTCGGGCCTTGCCGCTGCCCTGGTGGCACTCGCCGCAATACCGGTCCAGAACCGGCTGCACGAACCGCATGTAGCTGATGGATTCATCGCCCCAGGGCGGCGGCGTGATCCGCGAAGGGGCGCGAGACAGCGCGGCCGCCCGACCGGCGCCGACCGGAGCGACGCTGTGCATCTCGTGACATCCGAGACAGCCTCTCGTCTCGCCCGGCATCACTCCCGTGATGGACCGCATGGTCTGCAGGGCGCGATGCCGCTCGTCGAGCAACTGGAAGTAGAGAGCCTTGCCCGAGGGGGCGTCGAAGGAGACGGAACCGTCCGGCTCGATGGGCACGGTTCCCAGGATGCGCTTGACCCCCTCGGAGGACACCATCGACACGACCGGGCCGGTCGAGGCGTACGGCCGCTTGTACCAATAGCTGTACGTCTTGGCGTCCATGGACAGGATGCGGAGATACTTCGCCTTGTCCCTGAGCTGGGCCGGCGCGTTCTGATACACGTTGTAACTGTACAAGACACCCCCGGCGGGATTGTGCCGCTCGGCCTTGCCGGGCCATTGCACGCTCGACGGGACCACAGGCGGCTTGGGGCGAGGCTTCACCGGCATCGCGTGCAGGATGTTGTGAGTCCCCTCGTAGACAAGCTCCCGGTTTCCGTCCGTGTCCATCAGGTAGAGGACGAACTTCCCCTCCCGGTCGGCACAGACGAGGAAGTCGCTTTCGCTCAGCGGATAGGGACACTGGTAGGCCCGATAACGTCCGCTCGCGTGATACCGCTGCGACTCGATCGGATCGACCGGGCCGTTGCCCGACTCCGGCCACTCCGTCTCGGCGGTGACCTTCGTCAAGCCATGCGGGAAGTTCAGTCCTTTGCGCATGTCTGCGATGCCGATGCTGCCGGAAAACCAGTTGTGGTGGGCCGAGCCGGTGAACATGACCCGATCGCTGCCCGGGATCTGGCGGGCGTCTTTGAGCAGGTCCGGCCAGACCGTCTGATTGCCCCAGAACGTGGCGGCCTGAGTTCCGTCGGGATGCATGGTCCACAGAGACTGGATCCGCCAGAGCGGCTTGTCGGTGTACTCCCAGCGGGTATAGATCACCCGGCCGTCCTGCAACAGCGAGGGCAGGTAGTCGGGCTCGTTGTTCTGCGAGATCAGGTACATGTTCCGACCGTCCAGATCGCACCGCGTCAGCGTGAAGGAATTCGTCGGCGGCATGCATCGCACGTAGTTGTGCCCGCGCGTGCTGGCGAAGACGATGTGCTCCTCGTCCGGAAGGTAGATCGGGTCCACGTCGTCGTAGATGCCGCCGGTGATTTGACGCAGGCCGGAGCCGTCGATGTGGATCTCGTAGAGGTGGAACGTCTTTTCGTTCGCGGGATGGAAGCAGAAGAGCACCCGCTTGGCGTCGAACGAGAGATCGGGGCGCCAGAACGTGCCATGCAAAGGCTCGACCGGCATCAACTTCGTCAGATGTCCCGCCAGCGACAATCCGTCCAGGATCAAAAGCCGTCCGCCCGGCACGGCCATGTATCCCAGTCGGTGACGGGTCTCGTGCGGCCATTCGGAGCCCTGCGGATAGGGAATATCGACGAACAGCACCCGATCGAAATCGACGATAGGATTGGCGAACAGGATCCTGCGTTTGACGCGGCGGACCGCGAAATACAGCGTTTCATCGGCATCATCGGCCACTTGGACTTCCAACCGGTCCAGTTCAGCCAGTTCCTTCGTGAAATCGACCCCCTCGCCATGTTCCTGCCCGATCCTCTCTGCGATCCGACGGGCCCAGGCGATCTCCTGCCTGATTCGCTCGGCAGTGACAGAACCATCCGCCTGATGCAGCCAATCTCGCTTCAAGATTTCCTCGGCCTCGTCCGCTGAGTAATCGCGCGTCTGCGGCGTGTACGGCTTGACGTAGGGCGCCACCGGCTCATGCTGCACCGGCCGGCGCACGATCCGCCTGCCGGCGTCGAAGATGGCTTCGATCCAGTCGACCTCGCATGTTCCGGCCTGCCCCATTGTCTCCAGCCGGGCGAAGCGTGCATCGAGTTCCCCGACCTCTTTCCAGGTTGCCCGCTCGGTTTCGCTGAGCCGGGCCCATTGGTCCTCGGTGAGCGGCTTGTATTCCGTCACCAGACCCATGAGCCGCTGCGCCTGGGACGAGTTCCACGAATTGTCGTTGGCCGCAAGGTACGCGGCCGGCGAACTGCCGGTGATCTCCAGAAACGCGCTGTAGGCTTCGGGAAATCTCGCCGCCAGCTTCGACTGAACGATCCGAATCAGGATCTCCGGTCCAGTTTCTTTCAGCAGGCTCTCTCGCGTAGCCGCCATCGTTTCGGCGAACGTCGCCCTCTCCCGATACAACGCCTCCGCTTGCTGACGGCGCTGTCCGATGTCGCCCGCGAGGGTCGAGAGTCCTTGCTCGCCCAACTGCGTGATCTCCTCGGCCGTCAGTGCAGCCCCGAAGATCCGCAGGTCGTCAATCCCGCCCTGGAAGTACTCTCCTGTCCCAGCCGATGAGCCAATGAACGCATCGGCAGGCCCCCCCGAGAGAATCCGCCCCGATCGTCCCTGCAAACCGATGATCAGACCGTCGAGGTAGATCGTCATTCTCCGGCCGTCGTAGGTTCCGGCCACGTGATGCCACTGGCGATCCGCCAGCAGAGTCGGATCGATGACGGCGTCGAGCTCCTGATAGCCTGTCCCTTCGGTCTGCAAACCGAGCGACAGGATGCGCCCATCGTTCTGGAACGAGAACAGGAGCCGCCGGTCCCCGTCCTCTTTGCGAAAGATTTCGCGATAGCCCGACAATTCGATCGGCATGACCCACGCGGAGATCGTCAACCCAGGCAGATCGGCGAACACCTCGCTCGCCTTGACGCGAACCGCCGACGGTCCCTCCAACGCCAGCGCCGTCCCGAGGACGCCGTCCTTCAGGGAAACCCCGCCCTCGGCCTTTGCAGCCAGGTCTTTGCCGCCGAGGTCCGCGAATTCCCCCTCCGCAAGCTCATCGAACGTCCAGCGAGCCACCAGATTCTGTACACGGACGGCGTCTGTCGGTTCTGACGCGGCAAACCCCATTCGAACCGTCAGGACGACAAGACACGCGGGAATCACAAAGCTGGCAGAGCGGATTCGCATGGCGACCTCTGAAACCATCGATTGAGAATGTCATGAATCTACGGATGGAAGGATACCATACCGCGACCTCACGCTCAACAACAAGCGGGCCTCGGGGAATGTCCGAAATGAAAGAGACGGGAGCCTGCGCTTGGGACGCAGACTCCCGTCTGTTGATCATTCGTTGCCGGAGTGAACGTCCGGCACGAGCTTAATACAACTTACCAGGAGAGGACTTTCACGTTGTCGATCGCCCACCACCAGTCGTTGCCGGCGTCCGTCAGGGCGAACGTCACGACCATGTTCTGGGCCCCGGCGGGCTTCTTGACCGCAACGGTCACCGCCTCGTTCGTGGCGTAGGGCTTGTAGTTCGCGCTGCTCTCATCCGATTCCCACAGGAGCACCTGAACGGGCTCGCCGCCGTCGAAGGAGACCGACACCTTGGCGGTCTGATGATAGTCGTCGTCGAACTCCGGACGCCAGCTCGAATCGAACGCCAGTTGCAGCAGACCCGGCGCGGCGGCCACATCGATGGCCGGCGTGCTCAGGAAGCTGTTGAACCAGCCTTCCGCGTGATCCAGATCGTCCCACTCATCCGGGTCGGCCACGGCTACGATGCCGGTCCCCAGGGTGAACGTGACGCGGTCCTGGTTGCCGGCGGTCTGCACCCACCAGTCCTTGTTGGCGAAGCTCCAGCCGGCCCATTCGGTCACACCATCCGTCGCCGGATCGCCGACGCCGGGCATGAGGCTGTCGTCGATGACCCAGCCCTCGGGAGCGGTCTTCGTCCAGGCGAGGTCGGCAACAGTCGCCTCGTCCGTATTCGGGCCCAGGGGCAGCCCTTCGAAGTCCTCGGCGAACAGCACGCTCGGAGCGGGCCGTCCCAGCAGCTCGACTTCCGCGATCTGCATGCTGTTGGCACTGGTCTGGCCGCGGATCATCGTGAACAGAACCTGATAGTTCGTATAGGCGGTCGTGTTCTCGAACGTGATCGGGGTCGCGTTCTTGGTGAATCGCGGCCAAGCATCCGCGCCGGCGAAGTCCATGATGTACCCGCTGGCAATCAGCGTGTACGGTCCTTCGATGCCGTCGTTGGAACCATAGAGATCATAACCGATCGGGTCGCGTTCGGCCGCGTCGTTGGCGGTCGTGAACGTCAGTCCGGTCACGATCGTGGCGCCGATGGCCGGCGTGACCTGGAAGCCGGAGGCCGTCTCGTTCGGATCGAAGTTGCCGCCGAAATTCAGATACTTGGTGGCGGTGTTGTTGTCGATCACCATTTCGGGCAATTCGCCGCAGGGCCAGTAGTTCGCGCTGGCGTTGCCGCCGCAGGGCAGGCCGTTCGGCAGACCAATCACGGCGTCGCCGGGGGCGGTGACGTCGTAGGGCTCCAGCTGCAGGGCGAAGGCGTCCGAGTGGACGCGGATCTCGCTCTGGGTCAGGGCGCGATCGTAGATCGCCACGCCGATGATTTCGCCGTCGAAATCATCGAAGAACGCGGCGCCGTTCGGGTCTTCCGCGCCGTAGCCGATGCCGACCGGGCCGGCCAGGGTGATGGCGTTGGCCACGCTGC
>CALMMH010000883.1 GCA_937868145.1 uncultured Phycisphaerales bacterium | reverse complement strand
ACCGAGATATCCGCCTTGCTCACGCCGCGGTCGGTGAACCAAGTGTCGTTGTAGTTCCAGATGCAGACAGAACCGAGCGATTGGACCTCGCCCAGGTCGAACTCCAGCCAGCAGGAAGTCTCTCCCTTGGCGCTTCGCCACATATGCGCCGGGTTGACACTGTGCTCTTCGAGACTGTCGCCGTCGCGGTTCTGCAGGCCTCTGCGGTTGATCAGATTGGCCGCTTGGGACTCGGGCTCGCTGCTGCCGGCCTGGACGGCTTTGACGGCAACCAGGTCTCCCGTCGGAGGCGGCGTTCGCTTCTCCGTCTTGATCCAGATCTGTTTTGCCAGGATCTTGAACGGTCCACTCAACTCGACGGTTGCGATGAAGGGTTTGGTCACATCTTTGGGCTCCGGCCACCGGAGCGAACAGGTGCCGCCTCAGCCATACTCGAAGCTGAGCGCTCGGTCGTAAGCTCCGTCGCCGCTCCGGATCCGCAGCTTGGGCGGGGGAGACTGAGAGCCGTTGCGAGTCAGCGTGATCCGCTCGCCCTGGCGGCCCTGGAGGTTCTGACTGAAGCTGTAAAACGAGCCGCTCTTGGTGTACTCGGCCTGGGAATAGATCGGCTCGCCGATGGAAAGCTCCTTCTCCTGGTTCTGCGCCACCGCAAAGGAGATCGCACTGCCCGGCGTCGCCTGAAGCTCCCATCGGGCGCCCTTGTCGTCGTTGCGGACGATGCTCCACTGCTGGATGCGGTACTCGCCCACAGGCAGTCGGGCCAGGCCGTTCTCGGGCTTGCAGAGGAACAGGCCGTTGACGCCGCCGGCGCTGAAGGAAGTGATGTTCTGGGCCACCCGGATCGCGCCGAAGGCAACGTCCGTCGCTTCGCTCAGACTGATGCACGCGCCGTCGGGGGCGATCTCGGGCTTGTAGAGCTTCTCGCCCACCTCGATGAAGTTGCCCACGTAGCGGCTGTCCCGGCCGCCTTCCTCCCCGATGCGGATCCGGTCGCACTGCCCGGCGTCGGGAGATTTGTCGTTGAACGTGCCGTTGACGTTGTAGTCGATCAGCGTGCAGAACTTCTTGACGCCGTCGATCGTGATCGGGCCTTCATACCAGCAGGCCGGGGTCAACAGGCAATAGGCCTCCTGCGGAGAATAGTTCCGAAGCTCCGCGGTCAGGTGGTAGGTGATCGGGCCGTCGGCCGATGGGAAGACGATCTTCAAGGGGCCGAACATCGCCCGGTTGGTCTCCCGCTGATAGGGCTCGACCGCCGCATCGTCGGATAGATCCCCATTGGCGTTGCCGTCGAGGTACACCCGATCGTACTGGCCGGACGGGCTGCTCTTGTCGAACGCCAGCCAGATCGAGCCGGAGGCCGCCAGGGGCGATTTCATCTCCATGAACAGGGGTTTGTCGGCCACAAAGTCCGGCGTCTTGACGTTCTCGGGCGCCTTGGAGACCGGCTGCCCATAGTTGTAGCCCATATCCCCGACGATCTGACGGGCCTCCGCGGCCGACCGGTACTGGAGCCACTGCTCCTGCTGTCCCACGGCGAGGGTGGCCGGCAAAAGAAGTAGAAGCATGGATACGTCGATACCCAGACGCATAGAGAACGGTCGCTTCCACGCTTGTACGCTTCCACGCTTCAACAACGGATAGGAACTCCGCACTCTCATAACACGCCTCCGAAACAGGTTGCATCCTCGACACTGTTACGGTCTCTCGCAGAACAAGACGCTATTCGCACCCCGATGTTACAGAGAAACCACTGCCCCCGGCAAGGATTTTC
>CALMMH010000882.1 GCA_937868145.1 uncultured Phycisphaerales bacterium | reverse complement strand
ACACGGGAAAATCGGGCATCGCCATGCATTCCTCGACGGTGTAGCCGGTGAACCGCTCGATCGCCGGATTGATCCATACGGGCTGGCCGTCCGGTCCCATCCAGATCTCGACGTCGCCGGTGTAGTTTGCGATCGCTCGGAATTTGGCCTCGCTCTCCTGCAAGGCCCTGACGGCGTTCTTCTGATCCGTCATGTTGAGCGCTACGCCCAGCAAGGCCTCGACGTTGCCCTGTTCGTCATGAAGGGGGGTGACCGACAGGTCCACCGAGAGGACCCGGCCGTCCTTGCAGAGAGCACGCCATTCCAGGCGACACGGTCCGATCTCCCGGCGCAGCAGCTGCTCGATCAGGGCTTCGCCTGTGTCGAGGTCTTCCGGGACCAGGATGTCGTGGACTCGCATTTGGAGGAGTTCTTCACGCGAATACCCCAACAGATCGACCATATACTGGTTGATGTGGAGCCAGCGGCCGGTGGAATCCACGACGCCCACCATGGCCGCCGCGTTGTCGAAGATCGCTCGGAACCCCTCCTCGCTCTTTCTCAAAGCCTCCTCAGCCTGCCTGCGGGCGGTGATGTCTTCTCCGATCTCAACCAGGCCGGTGACTTGTCCGTCGTCCCCCAGGAGAGGGTATCCGCGAAGGAACAGAATTTGCCCATTTGGAGCGTGGATTTCCGCCTCCTGAGGCTTTCGGGTCTTGAGCACTTCGACGAGCGGGCAGTTCTCGCAGGGGGTTGTCCTGTGATGGCGGAGTTCGTAACAGTATCGGCCGACGATCTGTTCCTGGGACAGGCCCACGGCTTGTTCCAGGATTCGGTTGGACCACTGAACCCGCAACTCGGGGTCCAGATAGGCGAACATCTCCGACGTGGAATCGAGGATGAGGGACTTGTCCCGCTCGGAACGCAGAAGGGCTTCTTCGGCCATGATACGCCTCACGGCGACGCCAAGCTGCATGGCGACGTCCTCAAGGGGCTCGACGAGGGACAAGGGGACGCGGTTCTCCCGGCGATCCGCTATGTGGATCAGTCCGACGACCTCGCCGTTGGACTGGATGGGAATCAGGGCGACGGACTCGAACCCCATCTCGTTGCAGACGTTGCGCGTCTGCCCCTTTTCCTCCTGGGGCACGGTGGCGAGAAACCGAGTGGTGCCGTTCATGAAGAACGAGCCGCGGGGCGTGAAGAAGGGGAGCGCCGGGTCGGTCTGGCCCTGGATCACGCGGATGCACATGCAGTGGTCCCGCTGAACGGACAACGGGCTTTCCCTCTCGTAGAACTCGCGACTGAAGCCGACGTAGGCCTCGTAAGGGATGTTCCCTTTTTTGTCGAGGATGCGAATCGCGGCGTTCTCGCACTGGGCGAAGTCGCGGATCTCCAGGACGATTTGCTGGAGCATCGGTTGCCTCGCCGTGCTGTAGTTGGTGATTTCCAGGATCCGGTGGGACAACCGCCTCGCGGCTTCGGCGTGCTTGCGGTCCGTGATGTCCACATAGGCGGCCTGAATAGCCGGCCGTCCCTCATACTCGATCCGGTTGGCGTGCGCTTCGAGCCAGCAGATGCTGCCGTCCTTGCGGAGACCGCGAAAATCATACCGCTGAAGGACGGATTCGCCGGCGATGCGCCGAAGATGGCGGCTCCAGACCGCCTCCCGATCTTCCGGGTGGACGAACGCACGGACCTCTTCGGGCGAGAAGGCGATCAATTCCGCCACGGAGTAGCCGGTGATGTTCGCCATGGCCTGGTTGGCGAAGACCATGTGTCCGTCCTGAAAGATGAGCAGTCCCTGGAGCGAATGCTCGACCAGGGCGCGGTAGGCTTTTTCGATGGAGACTGGCGCAGACACGTTCCGTTCGGTCTCTGCGGCCTGCTCAAAGTGCTCCTGAGGCGTGGCCCCCCCGAGATGTTCTTTGTGTTTTCGCTTCCGACGTTCTATCATGCTGTATCGTCCTGCCGCAACAACCGCGTCCTGCCCCAGAGGCGACGTTTTTGCGAAATGCGCCGTAGGCCGTGAACCCTTCTTCGATGAGAGAACGCTTTAGAGGGGTGTCCACAGTTGCCGATCTCGTCCACAGATTGAGCGGACACGACGCCGACAACTCCGCGTTGCGGAAGTCGATGTGTTGCTGAGATCATCGTGCGAGTTCGCGCCTGCCCCTAGTCTCATTTGTGCTCCTACTCCCCAACCCCGATGGATCATTCAATCGTGCGATCCACGTCAGTCATCCCAGTCTCCTGGCTCTATATAGAGGAAATGCGGCGGCGGTGTCAAGTGTTTCCCCCTGGAGCGCCCGTAAATATGTGCGTCTGCGCATGCACAGTGGATGATGGGAATTGGCGATGGCGAACGGTCTCCTGGCTCTGCGGTTCGCCAACACCCAACTGGGCCGGGGATTTCCCTCTTGCGAAACATCATTCGTGATATAATGGACGCGTCGGTTTCCAAAGAGAGTCACTGATTGACGGAGGATGGTTCATGATGCGGTCTCGAACGCAGTGGGCTGCGGTATGTCTGGCTGTCTTGGTGTTCCAGTGCGCCGAGGGGGACGCGATCACTCTGACCACCGGCGCCAACGCGAGAGAATACGTTTCTTCAGGCGAGACGTGGAGCTTCCTGCGCGGCACGGCCCCGGCCAGTACGCCCGCCGATGCCTGGCGTCAGCCGGACTTCGACGATTCCCAGTGGGAGAAGGGAGTCGCAGGTTTTGGCTTCGGCGATGACGACGACGTTACGGTCTTGGCCGACATGCATGATAGCTACGTCAGCGTCTACGTTCGCAAAGAGTTCTCCGTCTCCTCTGTCGACGCGGCGGCCGCCGTGGAACTGATGATCGATTACGACGATGGATTCATCGCTTATCTCAACGGCCGGGAGGTGGCCCGGCGGGGCATGCCCGAGGGCGACGTCACGCACGCGACGCTTGCCTCTTCGCACGAAGCGGGAACGCCGGAGATCATTCTCCTGGGTGCGGCCGGAGATTTGTTCCGTGACGGCGACAACGTGCTGGCCATCGAGGGACACAACGCATCTCTCACCAGCAGCGATTTCTCGCTGAATCCCGTGCTTCGCGCCGGCGCGAGCGGGGTCCGAAACGGCGAGATCCCCATCGTCGCGACCGACAGGATCATGGTAATCGCGTCCACCGATATCGATAAGACTCGAACGATGAAAATCGGCGACGTCGCGGCGACGTTCGATCCTGCGGCTGGAACCTGGAAGGCGGAGATTCTCCTCACGCCGGGTCTGAACACCATCGTGGCCGTCGCTTTCGACGCGGAGGCCCATGAGGTGGATTCCGGTTCGATGCAGGTCATCTACGTTCTGGCGGCGAACCATCTGGCGGGCGAGGTGACCGAGGACGCCGTTTTGTCGGGGGCCTGGGTGTTCGACGACGCGGTCGTTGTGCCGGCGGGCAACGTGCTGACGATTCAGCCTGGGACGTTTGTCCTGATGAAGCAGGGGGGATCGCTTCGTGTCGAAGGCCGGCTCCTGGCCCAGGGGACACAAGGCGAGCCGATCCATTTCACTCATTACGGCGACGGCGTCGCATGGAAACAGATCCTATTCGTCGAGGCGGACGACAGCCGGCTCGACCATTGCGTCATCGAGTACGCCGATAGCGAGGGGGCTCACCAGGACTACTACGAGCCGGGGCCCAGGAACTACCACGAGGCCGTCGTGGCGCTGGCCTGTCACGTCGACGTCAACGAGTGCACGTTCCAAAGACTGCCGGACGAAAGCGCCGGCGCTGAAGGCGACGCGCTGGCGATCATCTCCGACGATCCGAACCATCCGGGCGAAGCGTCCGCCGAGATCCGCAGTTGCCGGTTCCTCAGTATCGGACAAGGGGTCCACACCCGCTACGCCTACGTCCTGGTCGAGGACTGCTACTTCACCGGCAAACACGGCGACAACGACGACGTGGACTTGTGGGGCGAGAGCACGCCGCCGCCGCTGGTCCGCCACAACACCTTCTGGTATCCCGAGCACGACGACGCGATCAATCCGACCCGCTGTTCGGCGATCATCGAAGGCAATCTCATCGTGGGGACCGACGATCACGGCATGGTTCTGCGCGACAAGGGCTCTCCGATCGTGATCAACAACGTCATCGTGGACTGCGCCAGCGGCGGCATCGCGGTCGAGAATTCTTGCACGGCGTATCTATTGAACAACACGATCGTGGACTGCGGACGGGGCGTGCGGCTGTTCGACCTCGGCCGCTGGGATGCGCCGTATCATCTCAATCCCGGCGGCGGCTCGGCCACCATCGTCAACTGCATCATCTGGGACTGCTCGCAGTCGATCACGCTGGCCGACAGCTCGAACACCACGATCGCCGACCGCGGCTCGCACGTCACGGTCCTGCACAGCGACGTCGAGGGCGGCCGCAACGGCGTCTCGGTCTCCGGCCAGCAGTCCACCGTCGTCTGGGGCGAGGGGAACCTCAATGCCGATCCGCTTTTCGCGGACGTGGCCAATCTGGACTTCCACCTGCTTCCGGGTTCGCCCGCGATCGACGCGGCCGACGCGCAGGAGGCCCCCGAGACGGACTTCGACGGCAATCCGCGTCCTGCTGGGGCCGGAGCCGATATGGGCGCCTACGAAGTTCAGCCCTGATCGCTACTCGGTCTCTTTCAGCAGGGCCTGGCAGGCGATGTCCACGCTTCGCTCGTTCTTGGCCGAGTCGGTCAACAGCTCGTGCACAGGGACGTCGACGAAGCCGCCCCCGGCGACCCGGCTGCACAAT
Source organism: uncultured Phycisphaerales bacterium (assembly GCA_937868145.1). Lineage (GTDB taxonomy): Bacteria > Planctomycetota > Phycisphaerae > Sedimentisphaerales > Anaerobacaceae > PLanc-01. The sequence goes on along the minus strand of CALMMH010000882.1, from coordinate 2,507 downwards.
TGAATTCCGCCGACCCCGAAATAGCACAACTCGCCGTAGATGCTCGTGATGTGCATCCGGAAGGAAAGGGCCGGGATGGTTCCGTAGGCCGACGGCGCCGCCATGTTGGCCCAGAATCCCTCCTTGCCCGTGCTGGCCTCTCGTACGCCGTGCCATTCGGCCCAGTTCTCCCGCCACTTGGCGGCCACGGTGATCAGGGCCGGATACGCCATCGCGTCGATCCGATGCGTCCGGACATACTCGCGGAAGGCGTGCTTGACGACCACCTCGTGTCGATCCTCGATCGGTTTGCCTGTGTTGGGGTCGTAGAGCGGGCCCATGGCCTTCTTGAGGGACTCGTAGATCGCTTCGTAGGCCGAGGGCGACACGACGGTGAAACCCGCCTCCGTGAGCTTCGCGACCAGCGTCTGCTCGAACTCCTCCTTCCGCTTGTCGGGCTCGATGACGCCGTCGGGAAGGAACAGGGGAAGCACGCCGATGGTCTTGGCCTTGTCCCGCAGAGTCTCCGCGGTGACCGGGAGCGGACGATAGGGCGGTTGAATCGAAGCGTTCGGATCCGCAAGGGCGTCGAGGTAACTCTTGATCAGCGGCACGTCCGGAACGTCGCCCGCCTTCGCCATGTACGCACGCAACGAATCGCCGGCCTTGTCCCGGTCTCCCTGCTCTCTTTGGATCAGGCCGATCTCTCGCTGCGCCTCGATGCAGTTGGGGTCGTGCCGAAGCGCGCGGGTGTAGCTGTCCAACGCGGCGTTCGAACTGCCCGTCGGACCCATTCGTTCGAGCTCGCCCGCCAGGTAGTGGGCTCGGGCGCATTTCGGATTCACCCGCAGGCACCGGCGAATGTCCGTCTGGGCCAGGGTGTAGTTGTCGTCGTCCAAGTTGAGCTTCGCGTTCTCCAGAATGACGGCGAAGAGCTTGTCCTCGTACACCTCCTCCGCGACGAGCCGACCCGTCGCCTGCTGCTGAATCTCTGGGTCCTGCATACACTTGCGGTAGCTGGCGATCCGCTCGCTCAATCGCGGATGCGTGGCGAACCGCAGGTCTTCCTTCTCGTCCTCTTTCCCGTCGTTCTTCGCGAGCGTCTGGAGCCGCTCGAACGCCTTGACCGTCTGCTCGGGCTCGTACCCCGCCCGCAACACCGCCAGCAGACTGTTGTGGTCGGCCTCGCTTTCCAACGTTCGCGAATAGCCGCTGACGCTGGAGATCCGCCAAAGGTCGGCCGCGGAATTGGCGGTGTCCTTGGTGTTGACCAGCACGCCCAGCGCGCCGCCGAAGATGGCCCCTTTGACCATCTCGTTGCTCTCCTTGATCTTCTCGCGGTAGCTGTGCCGGTTCTGGAAATGGGCGAACTCGTGGCCCAGGACCGTCGCGACCTGTGCCTCGTTCTCCAGCAGAGCCAGCAGGCCGCTGTTGACGTACATCGCGCCGTTGGGCAGGACGAAGGCGTTCGGGCTCGGGTCCGGCAGGATGCGGATGCGGACGTGGACGTCGGGGTTGTTGAAGTCCGGCGTCAGCTTCCGCACGACCTCGATGAGATACTGCTCGGCCTGCTCGTGGCCCGACACCGGCTCGACGTACTTGGCGATCTGGCCCTCCAGCCGGTCGGCGGTCGTCCAGAGCGTTCGCTCGTCCTGGCCCAGCAGGGCAGGGTCCGTCTGGCTGGTCAGCGGCTCCACGCGCGTGGAGACGCAGCCGCCGACGCACGCGAGAAACAATCCGACGGCGATCGATAATCCTGCACTGTGAATCCGCCCTCGCAGGGCGAGCCTCACGGAACGCGGTGCGCAACAAAGCATAGCCTCTCCTTGATTCGAACTTCAACCCGCCTTCGGCCGTCGCCGAACGCAGAGGCATTTTACTCGAAGGGACGCGGTGAAGCAATCGGATGCGCCGGACGCCGTTTGTGCGTGCAGTTGTTGCTTGAAGAAACCAGGGGTTCTGTGGTAGGGTGGAGCCGGCGACACTGTCACGTTGGCCGGTCGAGGCCACAGGGTGCAACTGATTCAGGGAGATGCAGACGATGAGCGATGCAACGAATCCGTCGATGTCGAGATCCCTTCTGCGAGCCGGCTGTCTGTTCCTGCTGGCGTGCCTGGCTCCGGTGCGGGCGGACAAGCCGCTTCGCATCTACATCGTCACCGACTTGGAGGGGGCCAGCGGCGTGTACAAGTTCGCGCAGACCCGCGTGTTGGGCGACGCGCAGGAAAAAGCGAAAGAGTACCTCATGGGCGACGTTGCCGCGGTCGTTCGCGGCTTGCGGGCCGGCGGCGCGACCGACATCGTCGTGCTGGACGGACACGGTTCGCAGGCGTTCGTCCCGCACCTGATGGAGTCCGGCGCCAGGTACATCACCGGCCTGCCTCGGCCCGGTCCCCTGACGGATCTCGACGATTCCTTCGCCGGTCTGGTCCAGTTGGGGGCCCACGCGATGATGGGCACGCCCGATGGAGTCCTCTGTCACACGCAGTCGTCGCGTTCGGAGAATCGGTACTGGTACAACGGCGTCG
>CALMMH010000881.1 GCA_937868145.1 uncultured Phycisphaerales bacterium | reverse complement strand
TCGACGGCGGGTACCACATGAAGGGACACATGTATGACTGAGGGCGGGATCGCGCCGACGCCGGACCGGATCTTCATTCGAGACATGGTGATTCGCTGTGTCATTGGCGTCGACGAAGTGGAGCGTCGAGAGAAGCAGGACGTCGTCGTCCAGATCGAGCTGCAGGCCGATCTCCGCAAGGCGGGCCGCACAGACGAACTGGCCGACAGCGTCGATTACAGCGCCTTGAAGAAACGGATTCTCCAAGCCACAGAGAGTTCGCAATACCGGTTGATCGAGGCCCTCGCGCAGCGAATTGCCGACGAATGCCTGCGGGACGAGCGGATCGAGTGCGTTCGAATCGCGGTGGAGAAGCCCGGCGCGTTGCGGTTTGCCCGCACGGTTGGCGTGGAAATCGTGCGCCGCAGGATCGACGCGGGACGATAGACGACTTCCCCTTGTTCGGACGCGGATCAAACGCCGCGCAACTCGTGCAGGGACGAGGCTCGTGTCACAAATCGTTGTCGCGTGACGGTTACGCGGTGCAAGGCGAGAGCAGATTCTCCCGAACGTATTTGACCGCGTTGTTGAAGATCGTGATGCCGTCCGGGGCGAGATCTTCGGCCAGACGCGACCAGTGGGGGTGCTGCGTCCGTCGGATGTATCGCTCCGGGTGCGGCATGAGTCCGAGGACCCGGCCGGTCTTGTCCGTCAGGCCTGCGATCGATTCGATCGAGCCGTTGGGATTGACCGGGAAGGGGCCTTCGTTGCCGTCGGCGTCGACGTACTTGAAGGCGACGTGGCCCTCGCTCTTGAGCTTTTGGAGCGCCGCGTCGTCCTTGGTCACGATTTTACCCTCGCCGTGCGCGATGGGCACGCAGATCCGCCGGGACTCGATGAAAACGCAGCGGTCCGTCTGCGGTTCGAGATACACCCAGCGGTCTTCATACCTGCCGCTGTCGTTGTTGGTGATCGTGACGGCCTCCTGTCGGAAACCGTTGCCGCCGGGCAGGATGCCCGCCTTGACCAGGACCTGGAAGCCGTTGCAGATGCCGAGCACGAGCTTGCCGTCGTCGATGAACTTCCGGACGGGCTCCGCCAGGTGATGGACGACTTGGTTGGCCATGATTTTGCCGGCCGCGACGTCGTCCCCATAGCTGAATCCGCCGGGGAAGATCGCGATGTGATACTGATCGAGCAGCGTCTTGTCCTCGATCAGACGGTTGATGTGAACCCGGTCCGTCTTGGCCCCGGCCAACTCCAACGCATATTGGGTTTCCAGGTCGGTGTTGATTCCCGCCGCCCGCAAAACGATCGCTCGAACTTGTCCCATTTCTAATCCCTAAGCTCCAACGGTGCTGTCACCAGTCGAATGTTTTCTGCCATGCCTGCTTGAGAACGTCGATCTCGGCATCGACCACGCTACGGCCGTCTTCATCCTTGATCACCAGTCGCGGCGTTTCCGTGACCGTGCCGATCTGCCCGAACGGCAGATTCAGCATCCTCTTGGCGAAGGCGTCGAAGTTTTCCGGCGTCACCTCGACGATGTAACGGCTGTTGGACTCGCTGAAGAGCTGCGCGTCCGTTCGCGAACAATCCTTGCTCTTGGGCAGGCCGCGAAGTCCTGCCTCGACGCCCAACCCGCCGGCGAACGCCATTTCCGCCAGGGCGACCGCCAGCCCGCCTTCGGAGCAGTCGTGGCAACCCGCCACCAGTCCATCGGCGATGGCCGACGCCATCCGGCCGGCGATCTGCGGCGCCAGTTTCAGATCGAGCTTGGGCACGTTGGCGCCTGTATGACCGTTCTCTTTATAGTAGTGCGAGCCGCCCAGTTCGTTGTTCGTTCTGCCCACGACAAAGAGCAGATTGCCCGCCTGCTTGAGGTCCATCGTCACGCACTTGTCGATGTTGTCCACGAGCGACATGGCGCTGATCAGCAGAGTGGGCGGGATGCGGATAAGCGAGCCGTCCTCGCAGACGAACTCGTTGTTCAGCGAATCCTTGCCCGAGATGAACGGGGCCTGATAGGCGATCGCGCCGTCGTAGCAGGCTTGCGACGCCCGCACCAGACTGCCCAGAACCTCCGGATCGGTGCATCGAGCCCAGCAGAAGTTGTCCAGCAGGGCGATGCGGTCCACTCGGCCGCCGACGCAGATCAGGTTTCGGACGGCCTCGTCGATTCCCGCCAGAGCCATCCAGTACGGATCGATGTCGCCGTACAGCGGGTTCATGCCGCAACTGATCGCCACGCCTCGGGTCGAAGTGAACTTCGGCTGAACCACCGCGGCGTCACTGGGCCCGTCGTTCGTCGCGCCGACCAGCGGTTTGACCACCGAGCCGCCTTGGACTTCGTGGTCGTACTGGCGGATGACCCATTCCTTGCTGGTGATGTTGTAGGACGACAGCAGGCGGAGCAGGTCGTCGTTGTAGTTGTCCTTCTCGGCCAATCTCGGTTCGCTGAGTTTCAGATTCTTCCACGAAGCCTGACGGCTGTACTTCGGCACGCCGTCGTGGAGGAACTCCATATCCAGCTCGGCCACTTGCTGGCCGTTGTAGCGAAGGTGCAGCTTCTTGTCGTCCGTGAAGCGGCCAATGACCGTCGCCTCGACGTTTTCGCTGGCGAAGATCTTCTGCACCGCTTCGAGCTTCTCCGGCTTGACAGCGATGACCATGCGCTCCTGGGCCTCGCTGATCCAAATCTCGGTGTAACTCAGGCCTGTGTACTTCAGCGGCACCTTTTCCAGGTCCACCTCGGCCCCGAATTTTTCGCCCATCTCGCCGACCGCGCTGCTCAGGCCGCCGGCGCCGCAATCCGTGATGGCTTCATAGAGTCCGGCTTCGTTGGCCTGCAGGAGCACGTCGAGCGTCTTCTTCTCGGTGATAGCGTTGCCGATCTGCACGGCGTGTGAGAAGATCGTCTCATGCTCGTGCGTCATCTGGCCGCTGGAGAACGTGGCGCCGTGGATGCCGTCGCGGCCGGTTCGCCCGCCGACGACGACGATCAAGTCGCCGCTGTGCTGATGCTTGAAGGCTTTGGTCTTGTCCATCACGCCGACGTTGCCGCAGTAGACGAGCGGATTGGCCATATAGCGGTCGTCGAAGTAGATGGCCCCGTTGACGGTGGGGATGCCCATGCGATTGCCGTAATCGCGGACGCCCGATACGACGCCCCGCATGACTCGGCGGGGGTGCAGGACGCCCTTGGGGACCTCGTCCAGCTTCTTGTCGGGCCGGCCGAAGCAGAAGATGTCGGTGTTGGCGATCGGACGGGCGCCCATTCCAGTGCCCATCGGATCGCGGATGACGCCGCCGATGCCGGTGGCGGCGCCGCCGTACGGATCCAGCGCCGAGGGGTGGTTGTGCGTCTCGACCTTGAAGCACACGGCCGACTGCTCGTCGAACTCCACCACGCCGGCGTTGTCGGAGAACACGGAGATGCACCACGGCTTGTCGAGCTGTTTGGTGGCCTTGAAGACCGTTTCCTTCAGCAGGTTGTCGAAGTGGATCTGCTCGCCTTCGTGCGTCATGTCTACCTGGCTCTTGAGCGTCTTGTGAACGCAGTGTTCGCTCCAGGTCTGGGCGATGCTCTCCAGCTCGATGTCGGTCGGCTCTCTATCGAGCCGCCGGAAGTACTCCTGGATCGTCTTCATCTCGACGAGATTGAGGAACAAGTCGCGTTCCTTGCTCAACGCAGCGAGTCCGGCGTCGTCCAGGTCGCGAATGGGCCAGTGGACGAGGTTCAACTCATAGGGCTTCAGGTGTGGGCTCGGCGGCTCGGCCTGGTCGCCCAGCACGACGTCTTCGATCACGTCGTTGGCCAGGATCTTCCTGGCGATCGTTTCGATCTGGCTGGACTTGATCTCGCCCAGGAGAATGTATTTCCTGGCCGTGCGCACGCCGGCGGGAGTCGCTCCCATATCCTTGATGGCCGCCATAACGGACTCGGCCACAGGGTCCGTGACGCCGCTCTTGAGGTGCACCTCGATCAGCGTCGCCTTGGCCAGTCCGGCCGGCGGGCCGCTTCGTCCGATGTGGTACTGCTCGCAGATGGGGTCGGCCAGCAACTCGCGGGCCACTCGATCGGCGAACGCCTGGTCGAAATCCGCTTCGATCAGGAAGACGCGCGCCGACTGGACGACTTGCACCGACGTGATGCCCAACTCGTGAATATCCGCCAGGACGCTCTCGCCCTGGACATCCGGCAGATTGGGCCGGTTGAACACCTCAAAACGCCATTGTCTCACTACAGTAGTTCCTTCTTTCTAATCTTATACTTGACCAGGGAGGCTCGTTTGCTTCGAGCGGTTTCGAGCAGCTCCGTGATCCGATCCCTTTGGCCGTCCCTGATGGCGGTGCGCAATTTCGACAGCTCGGCGATGGCGCGGTCGATCCCGTCGGCGATGTTCTCCCCGTTGGCCATGAGGACGTCCGTCCAGATCGACGCCGGGCCGGAGGAAATTCTCGTGCTGTCCAGAAACCCTTTGCCGGCGAACTTCATGTCCTCTTCGTCGCTGGCATTGACCAATCCCGCAGCTACCACGTGGGGCAGATGGCTGATGTTCGCAAAGATCCGGTCGTGATCCACAGGATTCATCGTCCGCATCGAACACCCGAGGGCCGACCAAAACGCTTTGAGGGTTCGCGTGGCGCCGCGATCGGTTGTCGCCGTGGTCGTCAGGATGCACAGAGCTTGGTCGAACAGATCGTCTCGTGCGAACTCAACACCTCGCTGCTCCGATCCGGCGATCGGGTGCGATCCGACATAACGGGCGGAATCGCCCAGTTGTTCCTGAGCCCATCGCAGGGGGAGCGCCTTGGTTGACCCGACGTCCGTTACAATGCAGTCCGGTCGTACGAGGCCTGAGAGATCCGCGAAGTACTTCTCAAACGTAAAGATCGGGGTCGCCAGGATGACGAGATCGGCCGTGGCCGTCGCGGCGGCAAGGTCTCCGACAACCTGGGTCGCGATGCCCAGCGACTTGGCCTTGCGGCGGGTGGCGGGGCGATGGCTGTAGCCAACCACGGCGACACCGGGCATGCGCTGACGTACGGCCAGCGAGACCGAGCCGCCCAGAAGTCCCAACCCTATGATGGAAACCTGCTGTAACTTCTTCACGAGTAAGACCTTACATGAGACATGTGCCGCACAGGCGATACACAAGACTATAGCGGGTCGGGGCTACTGTCAAATTTTTTTCTTTCATTTGTTGGGCCGAGATGATACATTCAACCGCTAATGAAATGCCGAAGGACCCGGCGATAAAAAACTGAGTGCCGCTGTTGAGCGGCCGGTTTTTTGTAATGAGAGGGCTGTTTCTAACATCAAGGGGAGTTTACACTCCATGGAGTGGATAGACTAACAGTATGGCGCCCGAAGGCAACAGAATAGGCGGCGGCTACTTGGATTTCGAGCAGAAGATCGCCGAGTTGGAGCAGCAGGTTGAAGAGCTGAAGAAACTCGGCATGAAGAAGGGCATTGACTACTCCGTGGAGATCCGGCGTCTTGAGAAGGATCGCATCACGGAGCTCAATCGCATTTACTCCGATCTGACCGCCTGGCAGACGGTCCAGGTGGCCCGGCATCCCCAGAGACCCCTCCTGACCGACTACTTGAACCTGATGGTCAAGGATTTTCACGAGTTGCACGGCGACCGATGTTTCGGAGACGATCGCGCGATCGTGACCGGGATCGGCCAGATCGCCAGAAACAAGGTTCTGCTGGTCGGACAGAACAAAGGCAAGACGACCAAAGAAAAGATCGTCTGCAACTTCGGTTGCCCCAATCCGGAGGGCTACCGCAAGGCCCTGGCCAAGATGAAGTTCGCCGAAAAATTCGGCCTGCCGATCGTGACCCTGATCGATACGCCGGGGGCCTACCCGGGGATTGGGGCCGAGGAACGGGGGCAGGCTCAGGCCATTGCGGTCAACTTGGCCGAGATGTCGCGATTGCGGGTTCCTGTGGTGTGCGTCTGCATCGGAGAAGGCGGTTCCGGCGGGGCCCTGGGCATCGCGGTCGGCGACCGGCTCGCCATGCTCGAGTTCGCATACTATTCCGTGATCTCGCCGGAAGGGTGTGCCGCCATCCTCTGGCGCGACGGATCGCAGGCTCCGGATGCGGCGCAGGCTTTGAAACTGACGAGCAAGGATCTGCACAAGCTGGGGCTGGTCGATGCGATCATCCCGGAGCCCGTCGGCGGCGCCCATCGGAACGTGCACGACACGGTCTTCAACGTCGAATCTTACATTTCGCAGACGCTGACGCAATTGCAGCGGATGAGCGTCGACGAGCTGGTGAAGGCCCGCTATCGCAAATGGCGTTCGATCGGGACCGATTGCACGGTGAAAGTGAAGAGGAGCGATGCGGCGAAACCCGAGATTCGGATCGTCAGCACGCCCGGCCCCGCGGGGACGCGACGGAACTCCTCGACAGCGAAGGTGTGATGGAACCGGACGGTTGCGGCAGGCCTTCGGCCTGGTTTGCAGGCGTCCGGATGGATGAACCGGATGGGCTCACGCCCGGCAGGCATGCCAAGCCGAAAGGGAGTCGTCCGGACCGCAGCACAATGGAAGAAAGGGAGGAGCGGAACGATGAGAAGAAGGTGCATAGTCGCTGGGGCTGTTGCGATGGTCTGTCTGTTTGCCGCCATCGGCTGCAACGGAACGGCCGGGGAGAAGGCCGAGTCGAGTGCGGAGGTCAAGCAACTCAAGACGGCGTTGGACGAGAGCCAGCGACAAAAGGGACAACTCCAGACGGACGTCACACGGCTCGAAGATTCCTTGAAGAAGGCGGAGACGGGGCTGGCGGACGCCCGAAAGACCAAGGAGCAGTTGGACAAACAGATTCAGGAGTTGACGACGTCCAACCGCGGTCTGGAGACGAAGGTCAGCGACCTGGACAACAAGGTCAATCAGTTGACCGTGTCCAGGACGGAACTCCAGCAGAAGCTGGATCAGTTGGGCGCTTCCCGGGACCAACTCCAGCAGCGGGTGGATGAGTTGGTGAAGTCGCGGGACGACCTGCAGACCATGGTGACCAGTCTGGTGGACACTCGCGGCATGCTGGAAAAGCAGGTGGCGGCGTTGAACAAGGCGAAGCTTGCGGCGATGGAAGACGCCAAGACCGCCCAGACCAAGGTCGATCTGCTCAGCGACCGGCTCAAGAGCCAGACGCAGCAGATGATCGAACTGCAGGAACAAATGAAGACGGTGCGGTCCGTGCTCCAACAGCTTCAACAGAAGTTGGAGTAGGACGCAACGCGATCGGAATGGCAGGTTGGCCGCTCG
>CALMMH010000880.1 GCA_937868145.1 uncultured Phycisphaerales bacterium | reverse complement strand
AGCTACGGGCGCTATTCCTCGGGTTCTTCCTGCCCTCTGACTTTTCGCCAGAGCAGTTCACTGAGTTCTCGGATGCCCTGACCCGTGGCGGCGGAAATCGGGACGATCTTGCGATCGAGTCGGTCCTGGAGGTCTTTGAGACGCGTGCCGTCAGGGTCCAGGTCGATCTTGTTGGCGACGATGACCTCGTCTTTCTCGGCGAGAATCTGGCTGTGCTGGGCCAATTCGTTGCAAATCGAGTGATAATTCGCGACGGGATCGGAGCCGTCCAGCGGCATGATGTCGAGGATATGAACGAGGATGCGGGTCCGCTCGATGTGCCGCAGGAAATCGTGGCCAAGGCCGGCGCCCTGGCTGGCGCCTTCAATCAGGCCGGGGATGTCGGCCATCAGGAACCGTCGATAACCAGGCAACTCGACGATGCCCAGCACCGGCTCCAGCGTGGTGAATGGATACGGTGCGATCTTGGGTCTGGCCGCCGAGGTGCGGGACAACAACGTGCTCTTGCCGGCGTTGGGCATGCCGACCAGTCCGACATCCGCGATAAGCTTGAGTTCCAGGCGGAGATTTCGGTCCTGGCCCGGCTGGCCCGGTTCGAATTCGCGAGGGGCCTGGTGCGTGGAGGTCGCGAAGGCCTTGTTGCCCCTGCCGCCTTTGCCGCCCTTGCAGACCAGCACCTTCATCCCCACCTCGTTGAGGTCCTTGATGAGCAGGTCCAGGTCGGTGTCGTAGATCAGCGTTCCGGCCGGAACCGGGATCACCAAGTCGTTCCCGGCCAACCCAGACTTGCCGCTCCCCTCGCCTGCCTTGCCGCTCTCCGCCTTCCAGTGATGCCGGCCGGCGAAGTCCAGGAGCGTATCTTTGTCTGCGAGAGTCTCGAAGTAGACATCGCCGCCGTTGCCGCCGTCGCCGCCGTCCGGGCCGCCTTTGGGAACGAACTTCTCCCGCCGGAAGCTGACGCATCCGTTGCCGCCGTCGCCGGCTTTGATATAGATTTCGGCTTCATCGACAAACATGAGGAACACTCCCCCCGAACGATCCCGTGCGAAAGACACCTACAAAAAAGGGATGGCCAACGACCATCCCTCGAATATTCAACCTCAAGGCAGCGTCAATCAGACGATGTTGACTTTCCTGCCGTTGAATTGCACCTTGCCATCGGCCATGGCGAAAAGGGTGTAATCCCTGCCCATGCCCACGTTTTCGCCGGGGAAGAACTTCGTGCCGCACTGCCGCACCAGAATTGCCCCGACCTTGGCCGCATGGCCGCCGCACAATTTCACGCCGCGATACTGCGGATTGCTGTCGCGTCCGTTTCTCGAAGCACCCTGTCCTTTTTTATGTGCCATGGCTTTAGTACCTCTGCTTTCTCTGTGGGTTCTGAAAACCCGGTTTTCACCGTACAGAACGCCAGTCTTCACCAAATCCAAAACCGCGTAAACCAGATACTATAGCGGGCAACCACCGCCTTGTCCAGCCCTTTTCCAGGAGATTTTTACTGGGCCTGGATGATGGCTTTGGCGTCGGCGACCGGGACCACGCCCCGGATCGCCAGTTTGATCTTCCCTTCGGGATCGATGAAGATGCTGCTGGGAACGTACTGGCTGACCTCGCTGTACGGCGAGGCCAGAGTCCCCGGGTTCAGCAGGACCGTGTAGTTGATCCCCTGCTCGGCAACGAACGTCTTGGCGAGGGCCGCCGCTTCGTTCGAAATGCTCAAAATGGCCAGCTTGTCCGCGGGATAGCCGGCTCTCAACTCCTTCAGATGGGGAACTTCCAACTTGCAGGGGCTGCACCAACTGGCCCAGAAGACCAAAACAACGTCCTTGCCGCGGTAACTGCTGAGCGTATGGGGGGTGCCGTCGATGTCCGTAAGGGTGAAATCGGGGGCGGGCTTGTCCCAACTCTCGCGAGAAATCGCATCCCATCGCTGCTCGGCGCCTTTGATAATGGCCTGCAAACTGGCCTTGGGCTCACGGAACAGGTTCGCCGCTGCCTGGAGCGGATCCACGGGGGTCGTCGTGCCGGCCGGAGTGGCCGTTACCTCGTTCGGCGACGACGTCTGGTTCGGATCGGGCCCCTCGCGTTTGCACCCGTGCAGAACACCCAAAACGAGCACAACCGCCAAAAACAGCGCCGTGATCCAATAGATCCCGCGCCTCTCTCGAATTGTCATACAAAACCTCCCTGACAGGGCTCCAAACCCAATGCATTTCGGTGAAAAAACTCCGCCGCACACCAAAGCATTCGGCCGTCCGATAGAAATTCCAAAGGCGCTACTATATCCTGATTCTTTGATCCCGTAAAGACCTTAGTCGAAATTTCCCGGCCGCATGTCCGGTACGCCGACGATACGAGGTACGAATACCCCCATCACCCGTTCGAACGGCCGATCCAGTCCCCTCTTTGGCTCGGGTCTGCAAGCGGGTGAGAGCCGGGAATTGGTTTGGCCTTTACGGGCTTGTTGTGTCACTATATAATGACTTCCCTGTGCGACCTTTGGAGCCGGGAGTCCCCCTGTCAATCAGAGCGACTTCCTGCTCATGATGCCCTGGAAAAAAGGAGTAATCAGATGCATAGCAACTGGATCGGGTCCCGCCGTGTAATGGTTTTGACTCTGTGCGTCCTCGCCCTGACGGCGACAACTTCCCTGGCCAACATCCGTCTGCCGGCGATCCTCAGCGACAACATGGTCCTGCAAGCAGGGGACAGAGTGCGTCTCTGGGGCTGGGCCGACCCTAACGAGGAAATCCAGGTCAATGTCAGTTGGCGGGATTTCCAATGGTCGATCCAGGCCGACGAGACCGGCAAGTGGCAATTCCCCGTCAAAGCCCCGAGCATCGGCGGCCCCTACCAAATCATCCTCAAGGGCAAGAACACCGTAACGGTCAAGAACATCCTGGCCGGGCAGGTCTGGGTCTGCTCGGGCCAGTCGAACATGGAGATGTCCGTCCAGAGTTCGGCCAACGCCGAACAGGAAATCGCCGCAGCCAAATACCCGAAGATCCGGCTGTTCACCGTCGAAAAGGCGGTCGCCGAGACCCCGAAGGAGGACTGCAAGGGCAAATGGGTCGAGTGCAGCCCGGAAACCGTGCCCGGTTTCTCCGCCGTGGGCTACTTCTTCGGCCGCGAACTGCACAAAGAGCTGGATCAACCCATCGGATTGATCAACACCTCCTGGGGCGGCACCCCCGCCGAGGCGTGGACCAGCATGCCCATGCTGGAGGAGAACCCCAACTTCGAGCCGATCCTGACAAGATACAAAGAGGCCGTTGCGGCGTATCCTCAGGCCCTGGTTAAGTTTAAGGAAGATACGGACAAATGGAACGAAGCCGCCGCCAAGGCCAAAACCGAAGGCAAGCCGGCCCCCGGCAATCGTCCCTGGGCTCCCTTCGGTCCGGGACACCCGCACTCCCCCGCCGGTCTCTACAACGCGATGATCGCCCCACTGATCCCTTATACAGTCGGCGGAGCCATCTGGTACCAGGGGGAGTCGAACGCAGGCCGGGCCTACCAGTATCGCGAGTTGTTCCCCACGATGATCAAAAGCTGGTGGAACAACTGGGGACAAGGTGATTTCCCCTTCCTGTTCGTGCAGTTGGCCAACTTCATGGAGGTCAAGGACCAGCCCGGCGACAGCGCCTGGGCCGAACTGCGGGAAGCCCAGACCATGACGCTGTCGATGCCCAACACCGGCATGGCGGTGATCATCGACATCGGCGACGCCAAGGACATTCATCCGAAAAACAAGCAGGACGTGGGCAAACGTCTGGCGTTGTGGACCCTGGCGAATACCTACGACAAAGACGTGGTTTATTCCGGTCCCCTGTATCGATCCATGGAGAAAAAGGGCGATACAATCGTCCTGCACTTCGATCATTGCGGCGGCGGGTTGGTTGCCCGGGACGGCGTGACGCTTAAGGGCTTCGCCATCGCCGGCGAGGACCGCAAGTTCGTCTGGGCCGACGCCAAGATCGAAGGCGATACGGTGGTCGTATCGAGCAGCGGGGTCGCCAATCCGATCGCGGCACGGTACGCATGGGCCGATAACCCCATCTGCAATCTGTACAACAAGGCGGGCCTGCCGGCCTCGCCCTTCCGGACCGACACATGGCCCGGCGTAACGGTCAACAGCAAGTAGCCTCGGCTTCTTCGGTCTTCGGACATACGTTCAACTGGGAACGGACACTCCTGGGTGACGCGGTTGAGAACATCCGCGTCACCCTTTTTCGTGCGCGTTCTCAGATCGTATACACAGAAATTCTGTACCGAAATTTGATCTTCCCACTTGCTTTTGTCTGCCGCGCACGGTAGGTTGATCCTCTTATTTTGCTCTTAAAAAACACCGTGCTCAGCCCCAGCGTGAACCCCACGCACGGATCTGTTTTCAACTAATGTTCGATGTGCCGCTCGTAGAACGCTTGCGGACCATTCGAAATGTGAAGTACTGTAGTTACGGATGCAGGAACTATGAGGATTCTGGCGGAGTTGAATCCGCTTGAGCCGATCACGGCGGTGCCGTTGTTGACGTTCCATCTGGGTGATTCCCAGGTGGTCGTGAGCAATCATGCGGCTATGGTTGTTCTAGCAACCGTGGTCTTGCTGATCGCTCTCCCCTTGGCGGCTCGTTCCCCCAGGCTCGTGCCCAAAGGCCTTCAGAACCTCGTCGAGTCCGTCTGCGTTTTTCTGCGGGAACAGATGGCGCGACCCCTGTTGGGATCGCACACGGACCAGTACATCGGACTGCTCTGGACCACGTTCTTTTTTGTCCTGACGATGAACCTCATCGGACTGATCCCGATCGAGAAAATCGTCAGCCTGGCCACGGGAAGACGCAGCCACTTCGGAGGCCCCGCCACCGCCAACATCTGGATCACCGGCGCCCTGGCGGTCGTTTCATTCGTCATGACCCACGCCTACGGAATCCGACGGCACGGACTGCTCGGCTACCTGGCGCATCTGGCGCCTCCTGCCCCGATGTGGCTGATGCCGCTGATCTACCCGCTGGAGGTGCTGGGCGCTTTCGTTCGGCCGTTCTCTCTGGCCATCCGACTCTTCGCCAATATCGTCGCCGGACACATGGTGCTCGGGACGATCCTGGGCTTGGTGTTCATCTTCAAGAACCTCGGCGTGGCGGGGGTTTCGGTGGCCGCGTGTGTGGCGTTGTCGTTTCTCGAACTATTGGTGGCCTTCATTCAGGCGTACGTCTTTACCTTTTTGACCACCCTGTATATCGCGTTGGCCACCAGCTCGGAGCATTAAATATGGTTTTGGAGGCTTGCAAATGGACTATATGATCACTTCAGTTCTGGCCGCGGCGGAAGGCGCGAACATGTCGTTGGCGATCTTCGGCGCCGTCATCGCAGCCGGTCTGATCATCGTCGGGGCCGCCATTGGCGTCGGCATCATCGGCGGCAAGGCCGTCGAATCGATCGCTCGCCAGCCGGAAGCCGGTGGACGCATCTTCATGAGCATGATCATCGCGGCCGCGCTGATCGAAGGCGTTACGTTCTTCGCGCTGTTGATTTGTTTCCTCGCCGTCTTCTGGATGAAGTAAGACAGGATCGGACTCCCATGGGAAGAACATCGCTATTCTGTGCGGTTGTCATCCTGGCTTTGTCGTGCGGGGTCGTCTGGGCCGAACAGGCTGTCGAGAGCGAAGGCTCTGACGCCGGCCTGTTCAGCGGGACCCTTGGCGACTCCCTCTGGAGCGTCGTGGCTTTCGTGATCCTGCTGGCGGTGCTGGGCAAGTACGCCTGGAAACCACTGCTCAACGGCCTCAATACCCGGCAGAGCCACATCGAGCAGCAGTTGAAGTCCGCGGAAGACTCCCGCGTCAAAGCCGAGCACATGCTCGACGACTACAAGCAGCAAGGCTTGACCGTCGTCCGCCAGGCCACGGAACAGGCCCAACGACACCAGCAGCAGATGGCCGAGAAGGCTCGCGAAGAAAGCCAGACGATCCGTCGCCGAGCGCACGAGGACATCGAAAGCGCCCGGACGACAGCCATCGAGGACCTCTGGAAACAAACGGGCGACATCGTGCTGCAAGTGGGCAGCGAAGTGCTCGGGCGGACGCTGACCGAGCAGGACAACCAGCGTCTCATCGATGAAGCCGTCGCCCGGATCAAGCAGAACGGGGGCCTGCAATGAGCAACAGCACGAGAACCCTCGTTGTCGAGGCCTATGCCCAGAGTCTGCTGGATTTGGCAGATCAGTCCGGCGTCGTGGACACGGTGGAGACAGACCTGGAAACGGTATCCGCCCTGCTGGCGCGGGAGCCGAGTTTCCAGACGTTTGTGGCTTCCCCCTACTTCGCCGAGCAGACCAAGCGGAACCTGATCCGCAAGGTGTTCGCAGACAAGCTGCATCGCATCACGCTCAATTTCTTTTTCGTGGCCATGGATCACAATCGGGGAAGACTCCTGCGGGAGATCATCGACCGATTCACGCAGATGTATCGGACCCGCCGCGGCTATCGCACGGTGACGGCGATTGTGGCGCGGCCCCTGCGGGAAGATCAGCAGGCAAAGCTGGCAAAGAATCTAGGCGAGGCCATACAGGCCACGGTGGATCTCGACGTGCGAGTGGACCCTTCCATCCTCGGCGGCGTGGTCTTCCGCTACGGCGACAAAATGCTGGACAACTCCGTCCGGGGCAGGCTCGTCCGAACCGTCGACCGGATCACCCATCCCGAGAGAAGGCAACAAGGCCCATGAAGATCGACATCAGTGAAATCACGAACATCCTGAAGCAGGAGATCAGCCAGTACGAGGCCAAGCTCGATGTAGCCAAGGTGGGCCGGGTCGTCGAAGTGGGCGACGGCATCGCCCGGGTCTACGGGCTCCAGGACGCCCTGGCGGGCGAAATGCTCCTGTTCGAGAACGACACAATCGGCGAGGTCTTCAACCTCGAAGAAGACTCGCTCGCCGCCGTCATCTACGGAGACTACACCAAGGTGCGGGAAGGATCCGACGTCCGCTCCACGGGCAAGCTGATGGCCGTGCCGGTCGGGGAAGAACTGCTGGGTCGGGTTCTGACCCCCCTGTGCCAGCCGCTGGACGGCGGCGCGCCGATCAAAACGACCGTCACCCGCCTCATTGAATCGGACGCCCCCGGCATCGCGCAACGTCAACCCGTCCGCCAGCCCCTGCAGAGCGGGCTCAAGAGCATCGACTCGATGATTCCCATCGGGCGCGGCCAGCGCGAGCTGATCATCGGCGACCGCAAGACCGGCAAGACCGCCATCGCCCTGGACACGATCATCAA
>CALMMH010000879.1 GCA_937868145.1 uncultured Phycisphaerales bacterium | reverse complement strand
GGTCCGAGAGGCGTGGAGGCGGGGACTGAGGCCGGAGAGAGCGGAGGGTCCGGCACAGTCCTCGCCGGTCGGGGCGACGGCATTTTCCAGGGCTTGGGCCGGCCGTGGACCGGCCTGCACACGATCGACACGATCCGGCGCGACGCGGCGGCAGCGAGGATTCTTTTCACCACCCGGCGACTACCCGATGGCGAGCGAGTCGAGATCGATCTCGCCGGCCCGCAGACGAAATTGACCTACCGCGTGCACCTGTACCAGGACTGGATCGAGAGCATCACGCTGCGTCGCGGCGGCACGATCACGGGAGAATTGACGTTCAGCTATCCGAAACCGGGCGAAGCGGACCTGAGCCGGCTGGCGGCCCGCACCTCGCAAGGCCGGGGGCAGACACCGGTGTCCCGCGGCCTGTGGCTGATGCGTCTGGACGAAGGACTGCAACCTCGGTAAAAAAAAGAAGGATTGGCCACAGAGGACACAGAGCACACAGAGAAAAAGAGGAGCCGTACGTATGAACTCATTGAGCTTTTCTCTGTGACCTCTGTGTCCTCTGTGGCAAACACTCTTGGGAGACCTGCCATGAAGAACAGATGGATTGCCCTATTGTTCGTATTGTCGGCGCTGGCGGGACTGCTGCACGCGGCGACCTACTACGTGGACGACGACGTGGCCAGCGAGGCGGCCACCCGCCGAGTGATCGACTCTACTGAGGACGGCTCGGCCGAGCACCCGTTCGGCACGATCCAGAAGGCCATCGACGCGGCTATCGACGGCGACACGATCATCGTCGCACCGGGGCGCTATCTCTCCGCCGATCCGTGGGAGTACGCCGAACTCAACTTCAACGGCAAGAGCATCCGCCTGGTCAGTTCGTCGCCCACGGACTTCGACGTCGTCAACGAGACGGTCCTGTGCGGCGTGGTGATCTTCGACGGCCTCGAAAGCGGCGACTGCCTCCTCCAGGGCTTCAAGATCCAAAACCACGGCCACGGCGGCATTCTCGGCAACGGCACCGCCGCGACGATCAGCCACTGCATCATCAGCGGCAACGGCCCCTGTGGCGCGACGGTCGTCAAGAACGTCCGCGGCCCGATCCGCAACTGCCTGATCGTCGACAACACAACCTTCTCCGACTGCGGCGTGCTGCCCGTGATCTCGGGCTTCACGGAGTTGGTCAACTGCACCATCGCCAACAACCTGTCCAACGTCAGCGTCTCGAGCAGTCTGTCCATCGTCCGCAATTGCATTATCTGGGGCAACGAGGACCCGAAGACAACCGGACCGGGCGTGACTCGCGGCGGACCGACCCCCGAGATCGCGTATAATCTGGCCGAAAGCTGGTCCTGGGGACAGAGCACCGGCAGCATCCTCGGCGACGACCCCTGCTTCGTGAAACTGGGGTCCTGGCAGGAAGTCACCTACACCACACGAGCCCGAAGTGCCAGTTCCACACAGACCGAGATGGTTCTGGTCGAGGGCGACTATCACCTCCGCACCGAGGGTTGGCGATGGATCCGGAAAGAGACCCATGGATCGCACTGGTATTACGATCTCGTGACCAGTCCGGCCGTCGACGCCGGCGATCCGATGGACGGTCTGGGCGAGGAGCCGGAACGTGCTTCGGATGATCTGGAGGGGCAATGTGGATTTAATCACGCCATCGACATGGGCGCTTACGGCGGCACGACACAAGGCAGCCTGGCCCCGACGAAAGGCGAGGCCCCGGGCATCGGGGCGGTGGATCTCCGCGACTACTGGCCCTTGACCGGGGCCCGCAACAAATGGTATGTGCACACCCTTCAGGGGACCGCCCGTCAAATCGAGGTGACCACCCGATTGACCGGAGCCTGGGGCGAGGTCTACTACCTCCGCACTACCAATGCTCCCGACTGGATGACCATGGTCTATAGCTACTATGCCGGCCGGACCTTGTACATGACCGAAGACGCCCCCGTGCTGAATCCGGCCCTGCCGTTGCAGTCCCCCGCGCACGCGCAGGCCCAGTATCCTCAGTACCTTGTCGCGGGCTCCACGATTGAGGCTCCTTACGATCCTTTCGTCAACGGGGGAGCGGAATATCGGTCCGTCCTTGTTCTGCGCGGCGCACTGGCGGATGTGCTCGCCGGCACGAGCACAGATCTGAACCAGATCCTTGCAGGTTCGTGGCCGGATGTGGTCGCCTTCAGGGAGATAAGCGACGACGGAACCGGCGAGCCCATCGCGATCTTCGCCCGCGGGTTCGGTCCGCTCCTGATCGCAGGCCAACCGATCACGGGAGCCGTCATCAACTCCAAGACGTTCGGCAACACAGCAGACAGCACAGGGACGACGACTCGACGGTAGAGTCGCCTTTGAGAGCGAGGAAACGGGCAGTTCCGGCTCCGCAACAGCGCGGCGACAGTAGCTCTTGTCGAAACACGACGTTCTTTGAAAACCTAACGAGAGAGAGTCGAAAAAGAAACGGACTGATCCGGAATCCGCCGGGGCGCGACGGGAGTTTGCCGCGTTGGGGCTACCGACAGCAGGGGTGCTGCGCACGCCCAAGAGATCACGGGTACATGACCGTTCCTGCGGTCCCGTCGACACGGGGTGTTTCGCCGAATTCGAAGGGTGCGTTTGTCGCTTTCGGGATACCAGCGGGGGAACACGCCGTCGCGAACGGTTGCTCTTGGGACGCTCGGCACATCGTACCGATCCCGAGGGCGCCTCTCGCCCCCGACGGACAGTCCACACGCTGTGTCAGGACTGCCCTCTCTCCGCCGGTATCCTCAAAGCGACAAACGCGCGCCGCGAACGCGACCGACCTGCGATGTTCGCGCAACTGCGGTCATGTACCCCGGAGGCCTCCCTCGCCGGGGATTCGCCGTTGCCTTTTGTTTGTTGACCGGGTATGCTGGAGAAACGAGTGGACGACCGGTGAGACAGTCGAATGCGAGTCCTGCGATGCAACGAGATGCGGAGTTCATTGTGGAGAGAAGGCCGTCGGCCCAACCGATCTCGGGGTTCACCCTCATCGAGCTGCTGGTGGTCGTCGCGATCATCAGCGTGTTGATGGCGGTCCTGCTGCCGGTGCTCGGGCGGGTGCGCCGAGCCGCCAGGGTGATCGGCTGTCAGGCCAACCTCAGGCAATGGAGCACGACGTTCGCCTTGTACACGCAGGACAGCGGCGGCCGAATGCCCAGCGACTATGGCGGCGGAACCGGCATGTGGTTCGTCAAGGGCATCAGCCCGACCGTCAGCGATCCGAACACCCACCGCAGCTCGGTCCATGGCTTTGGGACGCGCGATATCGCCCTCTGTCCCGATGCGACGAAGCCCGCCGGAAATGGGACCATGACCAGCAACGGAAACGTGACGGGAACAACCTGCTC
>CALMMH010000878.1 GCA_937868145.1 uncultured Phycisphaerales bacterium | reverse complement strand
AGGCCGCAGTTCATCAAGTCCTCCGGGATCGACCAGGGATTGGCGAGGGCCTGAATGTTGCCCCGTCGAACCGCCTCATCGGCTCGCTGCTTGATGATTGCGTAGTCTTCGGCCAGCGGCCCGTCGCACCGCCGAGCCAGCTGACGTGCGTCCTCAATGAACAACCGTGGGTGGGTCTTTTTGACCTGATACGCACCCTGACCGCGACAAATGCCCAAAGGAAAGACGAACGCAACCAATGCCGATGTCGTGACAAGAGCCTGTCGGACCATGCTGCACGCTGCCTTACCTATCGTCATGCTGTCTTCAACCCGTCGGATAGTATAGTCTTCAATGGTCTATCATCCCGCCGGAATGACCGTGCCGCAAGCAAAATGAATGACAGTCGGTCCCTGGTCAAAAATGAGGCCTTGCAGGGGTCTGTTCATGAGGCTAAGATGACGTTGCTACGATAACCCTTATCGGAGACAAGGACATGATTCTAGAGCGTCGAATGCGTGGATGGAGAACATTCCTCGGGATTGTTGCGGGACTCGTCACGATAATCAGTTGTTCGGCGGGGGTATCCGTCGCCGGCGAGACGGGCAGCGCACCGCCGATGTGGAAGGCCGGGGTCGCTACGGCCGTCATCACGCCGGAACAGAGCATGTGGATGGCGGGATATGCTGCTCGCACGAAGCCTTCTGAGGGCAAGGTGCACGATTTGTACGGCAAGGCGTTGTCGTTGCAGGACACGGAGGGCACACGGCTGGTGATTGTGACGACCGACCTGATCGGCTTTCCCCGCGAGTTCCGCGACCGACTGGAGAAGGCGGTCGGCGAGCGATACAAGCTCCCCCCGGCGAGTCTGCTGCTGAACGCCTCGCATACGCACTCCGGGCCGGAACTGAGGGATTGGAGGGCCACCCAAACCTGGGACCTGCCGCCGGAGCAGGTCGAACTGGGCAGGCAATACGCGGAAGTCCTCTTGGGCAAGCTCATCGAACTCGTCGGCCGGTCCCTGGATGGGCTCGCCCCGGCGCAGTTGTCTTACGTTCACGCGAGGGCGGGCTTCGCCATGAATCGCCGAGCGGCAACGGGCGGGGACTACACAATCGCGCCGAACGCCGACGGTCCCGTCGATCAGGATGTCCCGGTCCTGGTGGTCAAAGGATCGGATGGACAGATCCGGACGCTGGTCTTTGGATATGCCTGTCACAACACGACGCTGAGCGACTATGAGTTCTGCGGCGACTACGCCGGCTTTGCCCAGCAGTACGTCGAGGAAACGCATCCCGGAACGACGGCCCTGTTCGTCGCAGGCTGCGGAGGCGATCAGAACCCGACGCCTCGTCGAACGATGGAATGGGCTCGACAGCACGGACGGGCCTTGGCCAACGCGGTCGAAGCGGCCCTGGTCGCCTCGCCGCGACCCATTCGGGGTCCGCTTCACGTTGCTCTCGACGAGGTCTCGCTTGAGCTGGCCCAGCCGAACCTGGAGGAACTCAAGCAGCAGGCGGCCTCCACCGACAAGTACGCGAAGCGGCATGCGGAGGGCGTCTTGCAGGAGCTTGAGAAGACCGGCCGGGTCGACACGACGTATCCGTATCTTGTCCAAGTGGTCCGATTCGGCGACGATCTGACGATGATCGGATTGGCCGGCGAGGTTGTTGTGGATTATTCGCTTCGTCTCAAGAAGGAGCTGACGGACTCCCCGGTCTGGGTGGCTGGATACACCAACGAGGTGTTCGGCTATGTGCCGTCCGAGCGAATTCTGCAGGAAGGGGGCTACGAGGCCAAAGGGGCGATCCTCTACTACGCGACCATGCCGACGCCCTTCATGCCGTCCGTGGAGAATCGGATCGTGAACAAAGTCCATGAGTTGGTGAAACAGGTGAGAAGTACGAAATGAGAAGTGTGAAGTGAGAGAGTGGGAGTGCTGCATATGAATTACACGGTGTACTTGTTGTCTCTCTTGGCCTGTGTCCAAATGGGGGTTGCTCCGGCTTCGGGCGGCTTGGTCGCTCGGATCCACGATTCGGGGTTTGCCCAGGCGCACGACACCTACAACGGCATGGGCACGGCCAGTGACGGCCGGATCTTCTATGTGCTCTCGTCCGAGAAATATGACGTTGGCGCCCAGATGTACTGCTACGACCCGGCGGCCGACAAGATCGAGCACGTCGGGGACATCACCGAAGCCTGCGGCGAGAAGGACGCCAAGACGATCGTCCAGGGCAAATCGCATGTGACCTTTGTCGAGCGGGAGGGCAAGCTCTACTTCGCGACCCACGTCGGCTGGTACAGCATCATCGACGGCATGGAGAAGATCGGCATTCCGCCGCAAGGCTGGAAGCCCTATCCGGGCGGGCACTTCCTCGCCTATGACATGACGGCGAAGAAGTTCGAGGATTTGGCCACGGCGCCGCGTGGCGAAGGCATCCTCACGATGACGATGGACGTCAAGCGAGGCCGGCTTTACGGCCTCACCTGGCCGGGCGGGCACTTCCTTCGCTATGATCTGGCAAAGAAGGAACTGAAGGATCTCGGGCCGGTTTCCCGGCAGGGCGAGAACGGCAAGGGCGAACAGTACCGAACGCTGTGTCGCTCGTTCGTGGTCGATCCGCACGACGGCAGCGTCTACTACACCGTCGGCGACGGCGAGATCTTCCGCTATCGCTACGACAACGACGCGATCGAAGTCGTGACCGGCGACGACATGCGGAAAGATTACCTTGGACTCTATGACCCGACCTCGGCCGGCCACATGGCCTATAACTGGCGGCAGACGGTCTGGTACGAACCTGAGAAGGCGATCTACGGCGTGCACGGCAATTCCGGGTACCTCTTCCGCTTCGACCCCCGCGGACCCGAGGTGCAAATCGTCGATCGGATCACCTCGAAGCCCTCGCAGCAAAGCGGGATGTTCGACCAGTTCAGCTACGGCTACCTCGGCTTCACGCTTGGACCCGACGGCAGGACGCTGCACTACCTGACCGGCGGCCCCATTTACGTCGATGGCAAACGGGTTGCCGGCAAGTCCAAGACCGCAATGGGCGAGTCGAAGGGCATCGAGAACCTCCATCTGATCACGTATGACATCCCGGCCGGGAAGTACACCGACCACGGCCCGATCTTCTACGAAGACGGCCGGCGACCGTACTATGTCAATTCCATCGCGGTCGGCAAAGACGGCGCCGTCTATGCTCTGGCCAGAGTCAACGACGCCAAGCCACCCAAAACCGATTTGATCAGCATCCGCAAGTGAAAGGGCTGAAGATGAGCGCACAACGAGTCACACGACGACAGTTCATGCAGGCGGCTTCTGTGGGCACGGCTGCGGCTTTCGCTTCCCGCACGGTCCCGGCGTTCGGAAACGTTGCTAAGACGGCAGGCAAGCTGGCGATCCAGGGCGGCACGCCGGTCCGCGCGAAACCCTGGCCTACCTGGCCGGTCTGGGACAAATCCGCCGAGGAGCCGGTCCTGGAGATCCTCCGCAGCGGAAACTGGTATCGAGGGCAGGGCAAGACCGTCACGCAGTTCGAGGAGGCGTACGCCAGGTTGCTTGGCGCAAAACGCTGCGTGGCTATGGTCAATGGGACCAACTCCCTGTTGACGGCCCTCCGCATGCTCGACGTCGGCGTCGGCGACGAGGTGATCGTTTCCCCGTACACCTTCATCGCCACCTATAACGTGGTTTTGGAGTCCTGCGCGCTGCCGGTCTTCGCCGACACGGATCCCGAGACGTTCCAGATCAACCCGGACAAGATCGAGGAGCGAATCACCGAGAACACTCGGGCGATTCTGCCCGTGCACATTCTCGGCATCCCCGCCAACATGGATCGCATCACCGAGATCGCCAAGAAGCACAACCTCAAAGTGATCGAGGACGCCTGCCAGGCGTGGCTGGCCCAGTGGCGGGGCAAGAGCTGCGGCACGATCGGCGACCTGGGCTGTTTCAGCTTCCAGAACTCCAAGCATCTGCCGGCCGGCGAAGGCGGCGCGGTCGTCGGCAATGATGAGGAACTGATGGACAGGGTCCACTCGTATCATAATTGCGGGCGGCCCTACGGCAGCATGCCCAAAACCAGCGGCTATCCGATGAGCGGGAACAACCGCCGGATGACCGAGTACCAGGCGGCGATCCTGCTCAACCAAATGAAGCGGCTCGAGGCCGACACCGAGTTGCGATGGGCGAACGGGCAGTATCTGACGTCGAAGATCAAGGACATTCCCGGCATCGTCCCGCACAAACTGTACGAGGGCGTGACCCGGGCGGTGTACCATCTGTACCCGTTCCGCTACCTGAAGGAGCACTTCAACAACGCGCCGCGAGAGAAATTCCTCGCCGCTCTCAGCGCCGAAGGCATCCCGTGCAGCGGTGGGTACGGCCCCCAGTACAACGACGGCCTGATCGAGGCGACCCTGACGTCGAAGAACTTCACGAGAAGTTTCCCCAAGGCCCGGCTCGACCGCTATCGCGAGGAACTGCACTATCCCGGCAACGACCAGCTCTGCCGCGAGGCGGTGTGGATCAGCCAGAACATGCTGTTGACCGGCAAACAGGACATGGACGAGATCGCCAACGCGATCGCGAAGATCTACGAGAATCGCGACAAATTGGCGTAATTGCCAGGAAAGAGACAAGACAATGGGTGCCATGCCTACGCTCGCGTAGGCATGTGCTTTTATTGCTGAGGACCGACATTGATGACACGACGATTGGCAAGATTCTTGGCTGCACTGAGTGTGCTGATGACTTCTGTTCTCTGCGCGAACGCGGCAGGTGACGCCCCGGTGTCCTGTTCGCCTGCGTTGGATGCTGCAGCGAGAGCCTTGGCTGATGAACAGTTCGATACGGCGGCCCAAGGATTTGAGGCGGTTGCGAAGGACGCCTCCGTACCGGCATTCATTCGCAGCCTGGCTCTCTTGGGCTCGGCGCAAACCGCGACGGCTCGCGGCGATTCTGCAGCTTCGACAACGGCCTGGCAACAATTGGCTGCGGACACCACGGCGCCGCCACTGTACCGGGATACGGCCCGGCGTTATCTGGCGGAGGCCGAGCGTCTAAGACAAGGCCTTCCCGGCCGCGATCCCGGAGCGTACCGGGTGCAGTGGCCTTCCCTGCCGCAACCTTCCGTTGTGTTCCATGTGTCTAC
>CALMMH010000877.1 GCA_937868145.1 uncultured Phycisphaerales bacterium | reverse complement strand
AACCAGGGCAAGGTGGACGGCTTCCGCAAGTCTTTGATCTCGACGATGAAACATGCGGCCAACATCCAGGCCCTCGACACCAAAGAATGGTTGACCTTCGTGATCCAAGGCTCCGGCCCGCTCACGGCCGGTCCCGAGCAAGGTCTGTCAAGAGGGGCCGTGCTGCCGGCAGTCGCTGCTTCGTCGGGCAGGAGCGTGATGACGCTTCGGGCGACCAAGGCCGATGTGGACGCCTACGGCAAGGGCCAGCTCAGCCCGGAGCAGTTCGAGCAGCGAGTGCAAACGATCACCTACTGAGGATGCGAAGACATTTACAACAGGAGACGACAAAAATGGCAACGTTCATTCCCACAGCAGTTCTGTTGCTTTCCCTGGCCGGCAGCTTTGGCGGGGCCGGAACCTCGACCGGCATGGCGGGCGGCGTATACGGCGGTCAGCAATTGGCGGCAGCGCCTCAGCCCAACAGCGATGCGTTCGATCATGCGGAGACTCTTCTCCAGGCGCTCCAGGCCACGCAGAACGGAAATCCACGAGACAGAATCTTGCGAACGGTGTTCGTCGTCCCGGGGCCGGAGTTGGCCTCCGAGGGCATCGCACAGATCACCGAGGACCTCGCGGTGATGTGCCGCATCTTTGATAAGGCGACGGTCTGGGCCGGCCGCATGTTCCCGGGGCAGACGGCTGCAACCATCCCGGTCGATCTCTCCGGCATCGAGATCTCCGAGAACCGGGTCCGAACGCAGGCTCTGTATCTCGACGGATACGGCGCGGTCTTCTTCCTGCCGGTTGACTTCCCGCTGGCGGCGCCCCCGGAGGAACAGGCTCCCGCCAAAACCGAAAGTTCAGGCGATCCGGTTTGGTCGCAAACAGCCAACGAGCTTCGCGGAGCGCCACAGGGACCGCCCAGGGCCGCGGCGCCGCAATACGACGCGCAGAAAGTGGAGAACCTCAAGGCCGCGCTGATCGGGACGCTCCGCCACGCGGCGAACCTGCGAACGCACGGGGCAAATGACGTCATCAACATCGTAGTCACCACCCGGCAGAATCAAGCCATGGGTCGAGGCGAACTGCTGTTTCAGCAGAGGGGCCTTACGGCAATCACTTCCACCGAGGAGCAAACCGTCGCTCCAGCGCCAACGGTGCTGATTCTCCGCGCGACAAAGGCTGACGTGGACGCCACGGTGAAGGGCGGTCTGAACCCGGAACAATTCACGGCAAAAGTGCAGATCCTGAAATCCTGGACGACTCCGGCCCCGGTGGAATCCGGCATGGGCGGATTCGGAGGCGGAATGATGGGAGGAGGGGGCTGGGCGCCTTTGCAGACCCGGTAGCAGTCTGGGCCGATGGGCACAGCAGATGGGAAAGAAAAGAGGCCGGCTCTTCTGGAACCGGCCTCTTGCATTTTGTCGAATGCGCGATCGTTACACGTCGAGGTTCTGCACTTCGAGCGCGTGCTCCTGGATGTACTTGCGACGACCTTCGACGTCGTCGCCCATCAGGACGCTGAAGAGCCGGTCGGCCTCGCCGGCGTCGTCGAGCTTGACCTGCAACAGCGTGCGGGTGGCCGGGTTCATGGTCGTATCCCAAAGCTGCTCGGCGTTCATCTCGCCCAGACCTTTGAACCGTTTGATCTCGACGCCCTTGCCGCCGATCTGGCGGATGCCCGTATAGACGTCGCCCAGCGACGCGATCTCGTGGCTGTCTTCGTCGTGGACGATGAAGAACTTCGTGGGCAGCGCTTCGCCGGAGTCCGTCTTTTCGACTTTCAAGAAAAAGTCCGTCAAATCCAGGCCGAAATCGCTCTTGAGCTTTTGGTCGATCTGCTCGATTCGGACCACCTCGTGCAGTTCTTCGCCGACCGCGGTCGGCTCCTCGGCGCCGTTGGCTTTCTCGCCGTTGCCTTCCTTGCCGTTGCCGTTCTTGGAGATGCCGAGCTCCTCCGAACGCTTGTCGTACTCGGAGGCGTCGCGGAAGAAGTCGGGTCTCTCCTGGCCCTGGCACCGAATCATGTAGTGAGGCAGCCCTTTGCCGTCGTAGTACTCGGCGATGAACTCCGCAAAGCGGATGCCGTGGTGGGTGAGCACATTGACGACCCGCTCCATGTCGCCCAGCATTTTGAGCAACTCCTCGAGCTTGCCGCCGGATATCTCGCGTGCTTCGCCCTTGCCCGGCTTTTTGCCTTTGTCGGCCGCTTCGCGGACAAAGAGCTTCGTGCCGTCCAAGCCACGGGTGATCATCCGTCGTCGCATCTCGTGCTCGGTCAGAACGTACTCGGAGGTTTTGCGGCCCTTGATCTTGACCTCATACAGCGGCGGCTGCGCGATGTAAACCATGCGCTTGTCGAGCAGTATGGGCATCTGCCGGAAGAGGAAGGTCAGCAGCAGCGTACGAATGTGGGCCCCGTCGACGTCGGCATCCGTCATCAGAATGAGCTTGCCGTAGCGGCACTTTTCGATGTCGAACTCATCCGTGCCGATGCCGGTGCCCAACGCGCTGATCAGCGTCCGAATTTCCTCGTGCGCCAGCATCTTCTCGAGGCGGGCCTTCTCGACGTTCAGGATCTTGCCCCGCAGCGGCAGGATGGCCTGGATGTTTCTGTCGCGGCCGCCCTTGGCGGACCCGCCTGCCGAATCGCCCTCAACCAGAAAGATCTCGGTCGCCATTCGTTCTTTGCTGGCGCAGTCCCAGAGCTTGCCAGGCAGGTTCGCGCTGCCCAGGGCGCCTTTGCGACGGGTCAGCTCGCGGGCTTTGCGAGCCGCCTCGCGGGCCGCGGCCGCCTGGATCGCCTTGTTCAGAATTCGCTTGGCTTCGGCGGGATGCTCTTCCAAGTAGTGGGAGAGCTGCTCGTTGACCACCGTTTGGACGAAACTCTCGACCTCCGGGTTGGTGAGCCGGACTTTGGTCTGGGCCTCGAAGTGCGGGTTGGACAATTTCACCGCGACCACGGCCGTCAGACCTTCCCGCAGATCGTCGCCCGTCGTGCCCTGGCCGTCTTTGAGCAGGTTGTTGGCCTTGGCATAGAAGTTCATCGTCCGCGTCAACGCCGTGCGGAACCCGGACAGATGCGTGCCGCCGTCGATGTTGCGGATGTTGTTGGCAAAAACCAACACGTTGTCGGTGTAGCTGTCGTTGTACTGCATGGCCACTTCGCAGGTCATCCGGGTTTCCGGGTCTTCCTTGGCCATGTAGATGACGCCTTCGTGAAGGATGTTCTTGCCTTCATTGAGGTGTTTGATGAAGGCCTTGATGCCCTCCTCGTATTGGAATGTTTCCTTCTTGCCCGAACGGTCGTCCCGGAAGGAAATTTTGAGACCGGCATTGAGGTAGGCCAGCTCGCGGATTCTCTTGAGCAGCGTGTCGTAGCTGAACTCGATATCGCCGAAGATTTCCTCGTCCGGCATGAAGGTCACCATCGTACCCCGTTTGCTCGAGGTGCCGATGAGCTGGACCGGTCCGGTCTTCTTGCCGTGGCGGCACTCGAATCGGTGGTGTGTGCCGTCGCGGAAGACGTCCACCTGGAGCCACTCGCTCAGCGCGTTGACCACGCTGACGCCGACGCCGTGAAGCCCGCCGGCCACTTTGTAGCTGTCGGAATCGAACTTGCCGCCGGCGTGCAGAGTCGTCAGAACGACTTCCAACGCGCTGACTTTCGCTTCCTTGTGCATCTCCACCGGGATGCCTCGGCCGTTGTCCTCCACGCTGCAACTGCCGTCGGCCAGGATCCGCACCGTGATGCTGTCGCAAACGCCGGCAAGAGCCTCGTCGATCGAATTGTCCAGCACCTCATAGACCAAATGGTGGAGGCCCGCCACGCCGCGGTCGCCGATGTACATGTCCGGCCGCTTGCGAACAGCCTCCAGACCCCCAAGAATCTTGATATTACTAGCGTCGTATTTATGTGGCTCCATACCAGCCCTCAAAAGACAATCCCACATGTACAACCAGACCTGACGAAATGCAGACCTGGAACCCTGTCTATTATCGGAAAAGGCCCCCTCTCGCCTGTAAAGATACTCTTTTTATACGCCCGCCGCAAGCGCAACGTTCGTCATCGCAGCATGCCGACGTCGATCTTGCGGATCTTGGCCGAGGGGCAGAGCCGTTGCAGCTCCCGAAGCAAGACCGCCTTGCACAATTGCAGCTCGAACAGGTAGCTGGAGCCGTCCGCGAGGATCTTCAGACAGCCGTTTCCCAGACTGCCGATCCTGCAGTGAGACCGCAGGTTGCCCGGCAACAAGTTCTCCCACGCCTGAGTCAACGAATCATACTTGCTGTGCACCGGGCTCAAGCGATCGACGTAACCGTTGACCAACTCACCCATCTTACACGCGTCGGACGTCCGTGCCTCGTCCATTCCTGTTCCCCAACTCCTTTTCAGGTTTTCTCCTCCGAATGCTGCGGCGTCCTTATCCGAGGTTGATCGGCATCAGGACGTAGAGGAAATCATTGCTGCTCTTGATCACGCCCGGGCGGTCCGCCTGACCCAATTCCATCTGGAAATCGGGCGCCTGAATCACACGCAAGGCGTCGATCAGGAACTGCGGATTGAACCCGATTTCGATCGCTTCGCCCTTGTACTCCACCGGCATGCTCACTTCCGCGGCGCCGGCTTCGGGCGAACTGCCCGAGAAGATCAGCGCGTCGGACGTCAGCGACAGCTTGACGCCCTTGGACTCTTCACTGGTCAACAAAGCCGCCCGTCGAACGCCGCTCAGCGCCGCTTCCGTGGACAGCGTCAGTTTCTTGTCGTAGTCGCTGGGGATGATGTCCTCGTACTTCGGGAAGTTCCCTTCCACGAGGTTCGAGCTGATCACCATGTTGGCGCAACTGAGGAGCACCTGGTTGTCCACCAGCTTGATGGCGACAACCTCTTTCTCCTTTTTGCCGAGCTTTTCCAACAGGGCCATGGTCTTGGCCGGAACGATGATCTTTTTCTCAACTCCATCGCTCGGAGCCTGCTGCAAGTCCACCCGGCATTTGGCCAAGCGGCGGCCGTCCGTCGCCACCAGCATAAGCTTCTTGCCCTTGGCCTCCCACAGGACGCCGTTGATCGCGTAGCGGCTGCTCTCCTTGGCGGTTGCGAAGAGGCACTGCGCGATTCCCGCCTGCAACTGGTCGAGCCCGATCGTCATGTCTCCGCC
>CALMMH010000876.1 GCA_937868145.1 uncultured Phycisphaerales bacterium | reverse complement strand
GATCGTTAGCCGGGCAGGCACGAGGCGCTGCTATGAGGGGCGGGGACTTCTCTGACGAGGATTACCCGAATAGCTCCGAATCGGAGCCGGTTCGTTCGAGGATCAGGTTGTCTGCCTGGATGCGGTAGATGAGGAGCTAGGCCAGGGTAATGTGATGCTCGCGGTGTTTGTCTGATCGGTGCCAGCCAATCCAGCAGATTCTTTTGCCTCGGTTCCGTCAAGATTCGAGCGGAGTTCTTGCAGGAGGGCGGGATAAGTGATATTCTGGTGGGGGTAAGGCGAGCATTGGAGGCTGCATCCTGGGTACGGCGAGTGCGAAGCGGGTTTGGACAGAGTGGACGAAGTGGGACGGGGTGGACCGGGAGGAAGTGCGATGAGCGAGCCGGAGGGATTGATTCCGAAGCATGGGGGATACCGCAAGCTCAAGAGCTTTCAGGTGGCGGAGCTGGTCTTTGACGTTACAGTTCGGTTCTGCGATCGGTACATCGACAGGAGGAGCCGGACGCACGACCAGATGGTCCAGGCGGCGAGGTCGGGCTCGCGGAATATCGTCGAGGGCAGCCAGGCGTCGGGGACCTCGAAGAAGACCGAACTCAAATTGACCGGGGTGGCGAGGGCAAGCCTGGAGGAACTCCGCCGGGATTACCTGGCCTTTCTGCGGCAGCGGCAGCTCCCGATCTGGGATCAGGACGATCCGCGGCGGAGCCAGTTGATCGCGCGGCGCTGCGTGACCGCGGAAGAATTCGCGACCTGGACGCGCGAGGTGCACGATGGACGTTGTGGACGGCGTGGACAGGATGGACAGAGCGACGGCGAGAGTCGGTCCATGAAGTCCACAACGTCCACCTACCCGGAGATCTCCGCAAACGGGGCCCTCGTGCTGATCGCGGTCGCCGCCGGTCTGCTGGACCGCCAATTGGCCTCGCTCGCCAAGGCCTTCGAGGACGAAGGCGGCTTCACGGAACGGCTCTATCGCGTACGCTCGCAGAAGCGACAGGGCGGCGGAGTTGCGAATTGACTATTGGTCAGCCCGACCTTTGCCTCTTTTTGCCGCGCGGTCCAGCTCTCCGCGTCCCCGCGTCTCTGCGCGAGAGCTCTTGCCTTGTTTCGTTTTGCGTCGTGCGGCGTGCGTCTTGCGTCCCCTTGGGGGCGTGGTCCGCGTCTTGTGACTCGTGGCCCGTTCGGCCAGCCACTTTTCGTGCAGTTCCTTCCGCTGCTCCGGCGGCCAGTCTTCCGGGAAGTTCAGGTGGGCGAACTCGCCGAAGAGTTCGACTGCTTTGGCGTCGTAGGCCTTGGCTGCGGCAACCTCCTCCTCGTGATAGCCCAGCCAGATCCGCTCGCCTTCGATGTAGGCTTTCGCGAACCACTTCTGCTTTTCGCTGCTATACCCGACGCCTTTGAATCGCGAGGACGAGCCCATGTGCTTGCGGTTGTTGTGCGAGTTCTGCTGTCGCGTGCAGACCCGCAGATTCTCCCGCGTGTTATCCAGTTTGTTGTGGTTTGCGTGGTCGACGGTCATGCCTTTGGGCGGTTTGGCCAGCTCGCGATGCATGTAGACCGTCCGGGTCTTGTCCCGCCGGGCCGCGTAGCCGTTCTGGAAACGCCAGTTGAATTGGTTGAGCCATTCATAATCCGACGCGTCGACGTAGGTGTAGACGCCGTCGCCGAGCGGGATTTGCTTGGCGCCTTTGGCTGGGTCCGCGGGCCTGCGGCGGAAATTGCGGCAGATCTCCCGCAAGGGCGTTGGCCTCGGCCGGCCGAGCGAGTCCGGATGATTGGCGCAGGTGGGCCTTGTGGGGAATGGGTTGGTGAAGCTCATCACCACCTGGGCCAGGTCCCACTGGGCGTACACACAATTGAAACAGTTCTCTCCCGCCATAATTCCTCCCTTCCATTTTCGATTGTCCCCGGCGGCGCGTGGCCGCCCGCACTTCCCGACGCTCGCCGCGTCATTCTCCCTATGGTATATTGGTTATGGTCAAATGGCAAGAGAAAAGTGGGAAGTGTAAAGTGTCAAGTGGGAGGTCGTCGGGTGGCAGCCTCAAGTCCGTAGGACTTGGGGATGGTCTTGATTGCCGTTCGAGTGTGCAGGGGGGGGGCGCCATCCCCAAGCTGCGCTTGAGGCTGCCACCCTTCGCGACGAAGGGCCGGCGCGGATTGCGTCATGCCGTGAGGACGGACCACGTTTGTAGTGACGCCGTGAGGCGTTATCTGTCTTGTCTTTACGACCCTTCCATGATTTAAAGATATGCCCTTACGGGCACACTACGAACGGGTCACGGCGTTTCATAGCGATAATTGAACCGGCCGGTCGGGGCTGCGTCGCCGTGGAGGTAGAAGTCCAGAGGATCGCCGGAGCCGAGGGCGTTGTCGGTCCACTTGAACTCGAAGTCGAGCGGGGCGTTCGATTGCAGGCCGAGCAGTGATCTGGGGACTTGCAGCTCCATTCGGCTGCCTTCGACGCGGAACGCGACTTTGCCGACTTCGGACCAGGTCCACTTGGGTCCGCCTCGCTCCAGCGTGCCTTCGTTGCCCGTGGGGGTCGTGCGATTGATCGCGTAGTCGTAGCCTTCCCAGCCGGTGCTTTTGTCGCGGTCGACGTCGATCAGCAGCGTCATCCAGCCGGAGTCGGTCGGAGCGGTGATGGGCTCAGCGGTCTCGATGTAGAAGTAGAGGCTCTCCGCGTCGCGGGCGACCTTGGCGAGGGTGAAGTCGTTGCGGCCGGAGGCGTCCTGATAGTGCGTCTTGCCATAGCCGCGATGGTCGCGGTGTGTCGTACTGCCTTTGTGGTGACGGAACTCCGGCTTGATTGCGGACCACGAGTCGAACCGGCCGTCGAGGTCGATCGTCTGTTGGGGCGACGGCGGGGCGGGGGCGCGGACGCCTTTGTATCGGCGGACGTTCGCGACGAGCTGATAATAGTAGTTGTCGGCGAAGCCGCCTTTCATCGGCTCGATGTCGCGGCTGAGCTCGTTGTTGCACTCGTCGGGGAAAGCGTTTTCGGTGCCTTGCCAATTCTCGTAGCGGCCGGCGATCCATTCGTTCCAGCCGGTGACGAAGATCAGCTCGGGGTCCATCTTGAGAGCATAGTCCCACTGCTCTTGGAAGTTCAGGCCGCGGCCGGTGTCGTTGGGGTCGGTGCTGAAACCGCGGGCCTTGGTGTAGCTGCGACCGTAGGAGCCCTTGGGATCGTTCATCGCGGCGGGGGCCAGCACGTCGGTGGCGTTCTGCGAGACGCCGACCGTCACTTGCTCGAACTTGCCCGGCGCGAGCTCGACGTAGCCGTGCTGGGGGACGACTTCGAGCCAGCCCCAGTGGTCGGGGCGCGAGGGGCCGCGGCGGTAGTCGGGCTGGCCCGGGCGGAACGTGAAGAACGAGCGGATCGGCTCGGGCAGGTTGTCCGGGTAGCCCATCAGTAGCGGCTTGCCTTTCCAGGTGAACCAAAGGTCCTTGAAGCGGCCGGGCTTGTAGACGTCGTCGTAGATCTTGGTGATGTTGACGCGGCTGTCGTCGTGCGGGGCGAAGGGGCAGAGGAAGGCGATCTGCGGCGTGCGGACGCCGTCGCGGCGGGCGGCCGTCCAGGTCTCGCCGAGGACGTCGTAGGCTTCTTTCCACGTGAAGGTGCCGTTGGTGCAGTCGAAGACCACGACGTCGACGCCGGCGTCGGCGAGCATCTCCGCGTGCTTGCGGTAGATCCAGGGGTCGGTGCCGCGATAGTAGCCGAAGAGCGGCTCGTTCCAGTGGTGGCCGACAATCGGGCCGAGCTCTTGCCAGGCGGGGTGGTTGTAGTCGTTGATCGCGTCGGGGTGGCGGGCGAGGACCTCGCTGACGTTGGCCGGGCCGAGCTCGACCGTGCCGCCGACGTGCCAAGTCCAGTAGAACATCGCGACGGTGCGGTTCGGCCGCGGGTCGCCGACTTCGGCGTGGCCAGGCAGCTTGCGGCCGAGGGCGTCGGTGGCGACCCATGCGTCGCTGATGGACTGTGGCTCGTTGTCTGCGGCGGCGCGGAGGCTCGATGAAAGCGGCAGGGCCGAGAGAGCCAATGTCACGATATGGATGCAAAACAACGAATGTCTATGTGCGGTACGCATCGATCTCCTCTGCACTTCGCGTGAGCGGGTTGAAATCACGATCGTACGCCATTGTAGAGGATCGGCCGCCGAACGCAATCCCGCATTCTCGCGACTTGCGTGGGCACGGTCCCGCCCGTAAGATGAACGAGGTCGAAATCGAGGAACGATTATGAATTGTACGCGACATCTCGCTTTCATGTCGGCCGTGTGGCTTGTGCTCTGCGTCCCTTCGTCGCCGCGGCTCGTCGCGGCCGAGGACGCGTTTTCGTATCGGGACGGCGCGGTCGTGCGAGGTTCGCGGTCCGCGAAGACGCTGGCGTTGGTGTTCACGGGCCATGAATACGCCGAGGGAGCGGAATCCATCCTCGATGCATTGGCCCGACACGACGTCAAGGCGTCCTTCTTCCTCACGGGCGATTTTCTGCGAAGCGCGGAGTTCGCCCCGCTGGTCCGGCGGATGCTGGCGGAGGGACACTACGTTGGGCCGCATTCAGACCGTCACTTGCTCTATTGCGCATGGACGGCGGAGCGACAGACGCTGGTGACACGCGCTGAATTTGAAACGGACCTCAATGACAACCTCCGCGAGCTGGAGCGTTTCGGCGTCGCTCGCTCGCAGGCAAGGTTCTTCCTGCCCGCCTATGAGCACCACAACCGGGACATCAGCGACTGGACCAACGCGATGGGACTGACGCTGATGAACCTCTCGCCCGGCACGCGGTCGGCGGCGGACTACACGGGCGAAGGCGACCGCAACTTTGTGTCGTCCCAGGCGATCTTCGACAGCATTCTGCAGCGAGAATCGCAGGACCCGGCCGGGCTCAACGGTTTCCTGTTGCTCATGCATGTGGGCGCAGGCCCCGGACGCGCGGGCAAGATGCACCTGCGTCTGGCTGAGTTGCTGACACAGCTCAAAGAACGCGGCTACGCATTCGAACGGGTCGACCGGTTGTTGGGCCGCCACCTTCGCGTCAACCAGGTTGGCTACGCCACG
Organism: uncultured Phycisphaerales bacterium; assembly: GCA_937868145.1. Lineage (GTDB taxonomy): Bacteria > Planctomycetota > Phycisphaerae > Sedimentisphaerales > Anaerobacaceae > PLanc-01. Next base: position 70 of record CALMMH010000876.1, on the reverse strand, counting down.
CGGGACCCGAAGCTCGCTATAGCGCTCGCTCGCGAGGTTCTGTCGGAGCGTTTCGATCTCCTCGACTTGG
>CALMMH010000875.1 GCA_937868145.1 uncultured Phycisphaerales bacterium | reverse complement strand
GGGCGACTTCGTCAGCGGTCTTGTACGGCAGGCGCGCGAGCGACTCAGCGATCGAAGGAAGTGGGTCTGCGCAAAGCGATCGGCGCGACGCGCGCACAACTGATGCGCCAGTTCATGGGCGAGGCGCTGCTGCTCACGGTCGTTGCCGTTGCGGTCGCACTGGCTATCGTTGTGGCTGGGCTCGAGCTGTTCGCGCAGTTCGTCGAGAGAAACATCGTTTACCGCGATCTCGTGCAGCCCGAGGTGATGGCAGCCATCGTGACGATCAAGCAACGAGGCAAAGAGGGAGACTCCGCCCAGGGTCTGGCAACACCGGCCGCGGCCGCGATGCCCCAGGGGTCGGGCCTGCCTCGCCTGGTGGACCTGGGAGCAGACAAGTGTATTCCGTGCAAGATGATGGCCCCGATCCTTGAGGAACTGAAAGAACAGTACAAAGGCAGGCTGGATGTGGTCTTCATCGACGTGTGGAAGAATCCGACCGCCGGCGGGGAATACGGTATCAAGCTCATTCCCACCCAGATCCTCTATGACGCCGCTGGGAAGGAACTATTCCGCCACGAAGGGTTCTTTTCAAAAGAGGATATTCTGGCCAAGTGGAAAGAGTTTGGGGTGGACCTGTCGACGTCCGCGGCAGGCACGCCTGCTTTCGAGCAACTCACCGCAGCCAAGCCCGACGAGCGTCCGAAGGACACGATCTGCTACATGTGCGAGGGGACTATCGACGCCAAGAACCTCGTAATCGTGCAGACGGACAAGGGGCCGGTTCGGCTCTGCGGCCCACACTGCTATTTCATCATGTACTCGTGTCTGACCGAGGACAAGACCGACTTTGAGAAGCGGGTCACGGTCGCCGACTGGACCGACGGCAAACCGATAGCGATCACGGAGGCCACCTTCCTCTGTGGCCAGGACGAGACCACCGGCAGGCCATGGGTCAAAGCCTTCGCCGTCAAGGATACGGCCGCTAGGGAACGAACCGCCAATGGCGGCAACATCATGGCTATCGGACCCCTCCAGCAGCAGGAGCTGTCCCATCGCTGCGGATTCTGCGACCGCGCGTGCTATCCTCAGGATGCCGCCGAGGTGATCGTCGAAGGCGGCGTCCGCACCTGGGGCTGCTGCTCTCACTGTGCTTTGGGCGTCGCCGCCCGGACCGGCAAGGACATTGAGGTGCATGAGAAAGACCGCCTGACAAAACAGCCCATCGTCGTCAGGACCCTCGAAGGCAAGGTAGCCACGCTGGAGCCTGCAACGGCCGTCGCATGGTTCGGCCAGCGTCAGAAACCCGACGGCACGTGGACGTCCGCCGGGTGTTTTCATCAAGGCTTCTTCACCAACGCCGACAACCTCAAAAAGTGGGTCGAGCAAAATCCATCGGAGACGGGCCGGCTCATCAGCATCAGCCAGGCGCTGGCCGACAAGATGAAGCTTTCCCCTGAGCAGATCAAGAAGGCGTGCAAGATTGGCGAGTGTGTCCCGAAATAATCGACACAAATCCATCGCGGAGATCATGGTCATGATGAAGAGACAGGTTCTTTCACTAATCGTCGTTGTCGTACTGGTTGCGTCAGTTCTCACAATACGCGCGGCCGATGCCCCGGCCCAACCGGCCCTGGTGTGCGAGGTCTATCCAGGTCTGGCCTCCAACTGCTTGACCTATGCGAAGTTGTCCGATCTGCCTGCCGGCGTAGTCCTCAGGACGGACAGTCTCACCATCAAAGATGCGGATATCGCCGCCGAGATCGCCAAGACGCCGCAGGAGATACAGGCCGAGATCAAGAAGAATGCCTTCTTCCTGCTGGAGAATCTGACGACGCGTCAGCTTCTCGTCGCACAGGCCATGGCAAAGACCTCGGAACAGAAGGATATGCCTGCCTCTGACGAACGCGCATTGATTCAGACGTACCTCAAGGGCCTGGTTGCCGATGTGCAGGTCAACGAAGCGGAGATATCCAGGTTCTACGAGGAGAACAAGGAGTCCTGCGGTGGAGCGTCTCTGGACCAAATGAAAGACTCGATCAGACAACTCGTGCTCCAGCAGAAGCAACAGGATTTCATCAATGAGCATGTCCGGACGATGGGCCAACGCGTACCCATCGAGGTTTCCGCGTCTTGGACGAAAGAACAGGCCGTACTGGCCAGAGACAACCCGGTCGATAAGGCCAGATCCAGCGGCAAGCCTTCACTGGTTGATTTTGGCTCCACAGGCTGTCGGCCTTGTGACATGTTGGCCCCGATCCTGGAGACACTGAAAGAGAAATACGCCGGCAAGGTGAACGTGTTGTTCGTCCACGTCGGCCAGGAGCGGATTCTCGCCGCAAGATACGGCATCCAGAGCATTCCCATGCAATTCTTCTACGACAAGGACGGCAAAGAGGTGTTCCGTCACACAGGGTTCTGGCCGCAGGCGGAAATCGAGAAGAAACTGGCGGAAATGGGGGTTCAATAGAGCATGGAACGGTTGTTCACGGCTTTGACGCATGCTATTGAGGGCGCCCCCGCTATTGCTGTGACCGCAGCGTTCCTCTGGGGCATCCTCAGCGTCCTGCTGAGCCCCTGCCACTTGGCGAGCATCCCGCTGATCGTGGGCTTCATCGACAAGCAGGGTCGGATGTCCACGAAGAGAGCGTTCGCCATCTCCGTTCTCTTCGCCGGGGGCATCTTGGTCACCATCGCTTTCATCGGAGTCATTACCGCCGCGGCCGGACGGATGCTGGGCGACGTCGGCCCCTACGGCAACTACTTCGTCGCGGCCATCTTCTTTCTCGTCGGCCTGCACTTGCTCGACGTGATTCCCATGCCCTGGTCCGGCCCGGGCCAAGTCGGCATGAAACGCAAAGGCCTGCTCGCCGCATTGATCCTGGGCCTGGTCTTCGGGATCGCGATCGGCCCTTGCACCTTCGCCTACATGGCGCCGATGCTCGGCGTGACCTTCAAACTCGCCTCGACCCAGGCGATGTACGGCGCCCTGCTGCTGCTGATCTACGGCGTGGGCCATTGTTCGGTGATCGTGGTCGCGGGGACTTCGACCGGGTGGGTTCAACGCTATATGAACTGGAACGAGCAATCCAAAGGCGCCGTCCTCGTCAAGCGAGTCTGTGGTATTCTGGTCCTGCTCGGCGGCCTCTATCTGATCTACATCGCAAAGTGAGTTCCACGCACGTTCGAAATCAAATCGTATGGCCATCTTAGGTAGAAGGAGGACAGAGAAATGAATCGAAGGAAATTCCTGACCACCACGCTCGCCGCAGGCGCGACCTCATCCACCGTGTCGGCCGCTGCGACTCCGAACGCAAAAGTTGTCAGAATCTTGGGCGTATCGTGCAGCCCGCGCAAGGGCAAGACCACATCGGCGAGTCTCCAGATATGTCTCGATGCGGCCAAGGCGGTCAGCCCTGCCATCACGACCGAACTCATTGAGTTGGCGGGCAGGAACATCGGCGTCTACGATCCAACGGACCCCAAGGCAGTCCAAGGCGGTTTCGCCGATCTGATCCCCGTTCTGTCGAGCCCGGATGTAGCCGCGATCGTGGTCGGGACACCCGTGTACTTCGGCAACATGAGTTCGCTGTGCAAAGCGTTTCTCGACCACTGCATGGTCTTTCGCCAGCAGAGCTTCGCCCTGTCCGGAAAAGTGTGCGGCGTGGTCGCGGTCGGCGCCGGCCGCAACGGCGGCCAGGAGTTGACTCTCCAGTCGGTCCAGGCTGGCCTTATGGGCCAGAATATGATTATCGTCGGCGATGGCCGGCCCACCAGCCATTTCGGAGCCACCTTGATCAACACCAACGACGATATCAGCAAGGACGAATTCGGCGTCAGCACCGCCAAGAACCTCGGCCGCCATGTTGCCGAGGTCGTTCTCAGGCTGGCGTGAACGGATGTTTGATTCTCGAACCCGTTTTCTTGTTGACACGTATGCGCCGTAGTCTATTATTTCGTTATATGGCGAAATATGGTGAGTGTTGATGCGTGAGGTTCTTGACATAACCAAGGCGATGGCCGACGGCAATCGGCTGCGAGTCCTGATGGCGTTGACGGGCGGCGAACTGTGCGTCTGCCAGATCGTCGAGTTGCTGCAATTGGCCCCTTCGACGGTGTCCAAGCACATGTCCATTCTGCGGCAGGCCGGACTCGTCGAGGGCCGTAAGGACGGACGCTGGATGTATTATCGACTGCCCGGCCGAGAGGCGTCGAAAGCCGCTCGGGAAGTCGTCGCGTGGGTGCGACGAAACCTCGCGGAATCGCCGCAAACAGCGCAGGACGAGAAGAGACTGAAGACGATCCTGGCCAGGGACCCGGAGGACTTATGCAAAGACCAGTGCAGAAGTTGAAAGTGCTGTTCTTGTGCACGGGGAACTCCTGCCGGAGCCAGATGGCCGAGGGCTGGGCCCGTCATCTCAAAAGCGATGCGATCGAGCCCTACTCGGCCGGCATCGAGACGCACGGGCTCAACCCCAACGCCGTGAAGGTGATGGCGGAGGCGGGCGCGGATATCTCGGGCCATCGCTCGAAACACGTGAGCGAGGTCATGGACATCCCCTTCGACTACGTCGTGACCGTCTGCGACGACGCCCACGAGTCATGCCCCTTCTTCCCGGGACGGGCCAAGATCGTGCACGTGGGTTTTGACGATCCGCCTCGACTGGCGAAACAGGCGAAGAACGAGCGCGAAGCATTGAACTACTATCGAAGAGTTCGGGACGAGATTCGACAGTTCGTCGAATCTCTGCCGGACCGTCTGGAAGAAGCATCCAGGAAAGGAACATGATAATGGTCGGGGATCAGGGCCCAGACAAGAAGGAACAAATCCGAGAGACCGTTCGCGAGGGGTACGCGAAAATCGCCCAGAGCGGATCAGGATGTGGATGCGGTTCCACATCGTGCTGCGGGTCGGGATCCGCCGAGCAGGTGGCCCGGGGCGTGGGGTACAGCGAGGCCGAACTGGCCGTGTTGCCCGAAGGAGCCAACATGGGTCTGTCCTGCGGGAACCCGACGGCGATCGCCTCGCTCAAAACCGGTGAGGTGGTCCTCGACCTGGGCAGCGGCGGCGGCTTCGACGCGTTCATCGCAGGCCCGAAGGTCGGCCCGACAGGACGTGTGATCGGCGTGGATATGACTGCGGACATGGTGAGCAAAG
>CALMMH010000874.1 GCA_937868145.1 uncultured Phycisphaerales bacterium | reverse complement strand
CGAAGCTGCTTCCAGATCGCCCTGCTTCAGCGCCTCTCGAACGTCGTCAAGCTTATGGGCATCCTCCAGAGAAAGATAAGGCGACCATCCCTCGTCGGTGTAGATCAACTCCACATCGACCTGCGCCACGTAATCCCCCTCATGCACGATTTTCGTGTAAGGCTTTCTGCTCATGTTCTTCTCCTGAATGCATCATACCAGGATGGGGGCGGCGAATCAACCGGGCTCGCGATGATGCTACGACAGCGTCTCGGCGCTGTAACGGGCGATCAGGCCTGTGCGGACCGCGTGGCGGTAGATGCGGGTGAAGAGCCAGCCGGCCAGAAAGATGTACGCCGTGGCCAGTGAGAGACTCCACAACAGGCCCGGCCAGGAGACCGGGCCGCCCGCGAGGATCGTTCGCATCGACTCGAACACATACGACGGCGGCAGCAGGCGCGAGACGTACTGCATCCAGGGAGGCAACGTCGCGACCGGATAGAAGACCGCCGCGAAAGGCGAGAGGATCGCCGGGATCGGCCAGACGAACCACTCGGCCGCCGGGCCATAGCGCAAGACCATCGCGACCGCAAAGACGCCCAGCGCGATCCCGAAGAAGAACAGCACCAACAGGAAGGGAATCAGCGCCAGACCGTACACGAAGAAGGACAGCCCGAAGACCAGGATCGCCAGGAGGAGCATCACGATCAGGCCGATCGAGCTGGTCAGGATGCTGGAGATCACCAGGCCCGCCAGGTACTCCGCGATCGACAGCGGCGACGCGAAGAGGTTCAGGAAGTTCCGCGACCAGACGTCTTCGAGGAACGTCGTCGTCACGCCGTACATCACGCGCGTGAAGAAGTCCCAGAACAGGACCGCGCCGAGCAGCGTCGGGACGAAGTTCTGCCCGGTCGAGGTGACCGTGTTCAGGTAGCGGGTGATGAAGCCCCAGAGGACGATGTCGACCGCCGCCCAGACGAACAGAGGCAACAGCCGCGCCGGGCTTCCGCGGATCAGGTAGAACTGGCGAAGCAGGATGGCCGCGATTCGATGAGTGCGCATCATGGGGCGGGGTCCCCGAGGCTCAGCGGCTCGCGGGCCACCGTGATAAACAGGTCTTCGAGCGTCTCCTTGCCGTGCTCGCGCGGCAGGTTCTTCGGATCGCCTTCGAGCAGGATCCGCCCGTGCGAGAGGAAGAGCACCCGGTCGCACACCTGCTCGACCTCGTGCATGTTGTGCGAGGTCCACAGCACGCCGACGGCCTCCTGGGATGAAAACTCGCAAATCCGCGCGCGGATGTCCCGCGCCGCCGACGGATCGAGCGACGAGGTCGGCTCATCGAGCAACAGCAGGTGCGGCTGGTTGAGCATCGCCTTGGCGAGGCCCGCGCGAGTTTGTTCGCCGGAGGAGAGCACGCCGCACTTGGTGTCGCGGAACCGCTCGATGTCGAACTGGCGGATCAACTCGTCCATGCGACCGGCCAGGTGCGGCACGCCGTAGAGCAGGCCGAAGAAACGCAGGTTCTGGACGACCGTCAGGTTGCCCGGCAGCGGCGCGTACACCGCGGTGAAATTCGTCCTGGCCAACGCCTGCGAACGATGCGTCGCGAGGTCCGCGTCTTCGATGTGGATCGTGCCGGCGCTGGGCTCCAGGACGCCGAGGATCATATTGATGATCGTGGTCTTGCCCGCGCCGTTGGGGCCCAGGAGCCCGACGATCTCGTTGCGGTCCACGTGGAACGAGACCCCGTCCACCGCGACGGTGTCGCCGTAGACCTTTCGCAGGTTCTCGATCGCCAGCACCTTCGGCGTCGAAGGCGTCTGCGCGGGCCGGACCGGTTCTGTCGTTGCATCGTTTCGCATAACGGCGGAAATCATAGACCCGCCGGCCGGCCGACACAAGCGGAGTTTTGCCTACGAACACGTGTGGAAAGCTCGGGCCTGCTCCGGGTGGCAGCGGCAAGCGGAGGCCGCGGAGCTTGCCGATGGCGGACGCGGAAAGACCCTCCGCAAATGGACTCTCCCAAGAGCCCGTTGCCCGCACGCGGCGTAGCCTGTCGCGTGCGCTCTCAACCCACGCGTCGAATCTTCGATTCGACCGCCGGACTGCGATGTGGTAAGATAGGAAGATGAATAAAGACCTGAAGGACAAAACGTTGGAGGAACTCGAGCGGATCGTGGTCGGGCTCGGGCAGAAGAAATACCTCGCCGGCTACCTGTTCAAGTTCATCCACGCCCTGAACGGCCGGGATCTCGCGACCCTCAGCACGCTCAGCAAGGCGTTCCGCGCCCAGCTCGTCGAGCAGGGCTACTTCATCTCGCAGATCCAGGTCGCCGATTGCCTCCGCGACCCCGACGGCTCCGCGAAGTACCTCTTCGAGCTGGCCGACGGCGAGCGGATCGAGTCGGTCCTGCTGCCCGACGAGGACCGCCTGACGCTGTGCGTCTCCACGCAGGTGGGCTGCCCGATGGGCTGCGCCTTCTGCGCCACAGGCAAGATCCAGTTCCGCCGCAATCTGACCGCCGGCGAGATCGTCGATCAGGTCTACGCGGCGGAGGCGTCGCTTGTCCCTCGTCCCTCGTCCCTCGACGGACAGGGTGCGGCGGACTCCGCAAATCAAAAATCGACCCTCAACAATCAACCTTCCGAACCTCGGATCACCAACCTCGTCTACATGGGCATGGGCGAGCCGTTCCAGAATTACGACGCGGTGATGCGTTCCATTCGGATCCTGAACCACACCTCCGGCCGGAACATCGGCATCCGGCACATCACGGTCAGCACCTCCGGCGTCGCGTCGGCGATTCGCCAGCTCGCCAAAGAGGAAATCCGCCCCCGCCTGGCGATCTCCCTGAACGCCCCGGGCGACGCGCTGCGCGACCGGCTCATGCCGATCAACCGCAAGCATCCGCTGGCCGAGCTGATGGACGCGGTGCGGGCCTACCAGGCCGAGACCGGCCAGCGTGTGACGTTCGAATACGTCATGATCGAAAAGGTCAACGACACGCTCAATCACGCCAAGCTCCTGGTCAAGCTCCTTCGCGGCCTGATGTACAACGTGAACCTGATCGAGCACAATCCGTTCTCCGGCTGCGAGTTCACCGGCAGCAGCCGGGACCGAATCCAGAAGTTCGCGGACGTCTTGAAAGAAGCAGGCGTCGAAACCACGATCCGCTTCCGCATGGGCCGAAAGATCAAAGCCGCCTGCGGCCAACTGCAAGCAGGATATGAGCCCGCAGAGCGAGAAATCCGAAACAAATCCGAATGACCGAAACCCCAAATTCAAAACGGCTCGCGATAACGACGGATTCAACAATGACAGAACGGAATCCACCCAGCGACTCTGACGTGTCTTCTGACGCAACACGGCCTCGCATGACCAAGGAACAGATCAATGCGCATCCGATGAGACGATATGAAGGACCCATCCATGTGATTCGCAAACCCGAACACATCGAGCAGGCGGTCGCGCAGTTGGAAAAAGAGACGGTCCTGGGGTTTGACACCGAAACCCGGCCCACGTTTCGAGTGGGGCAGAGCTACCCGCCTGCGGTCCTGCAATTGGTCGGGGAGCACGCGGCCTACATCTTTCAACTGCGACATTGCCGTTTGTCCCCGCCTTTGCTTGGACTGCTGGCCAATCCCCGGATCGTCAAGGCGGGCGTCGCTTGGGATCGCGACGTGCAGGAATTGAAGAAGCTGGCCTCGTTCACACCCGCAGGATTTGTGGATGTGGGAGAACTTGCCAGGCAGGCAGGCTGCATGCATCAGGGTCTTCGCGGGTTGGCCACGCTGCTGCTGGGATTCCGGGTGTCCAAGAGCTCCCAGACGTCAAACTGGGCCAACGGAACATTGACTCCTGCGCAGATCGAATATGCGGCCACGGACGCCTGGGTGGGCCGAGAGCTGTATCTCAAGCTGCAACAGCTGACGCCTGGAAGAGCCGCGGACTCCGTTACCCCTGGACCCGCAAGGGTTTAGGAAATATGCAGCAATTTTTGTTATGTGCCTAATTTCTGTTGACTGCGAGATAGGGTGCTAGTATCATAGTTGTTGCGTCGTGCGAGGCGATGCGCCGGCTCGCTCCCACCTGTCTACCGCGAACCGGCCCCTGCGAACCGTACGCAAACGGAAGGGAGACATCATGGGCAAGAAGATCGCGTCCTGTTACAACTGCGTCTTCGCGTTCCTGGACCGCGAGCACACCCTGGAGTGCTACGACGCGGGGATTCTGAACTGGCCGGCCTGCGCGAACCACCCGGGTTCGTACGGCCGGATGAAGCGGACGCCTCCGCGCGGGATTTGCCCGAACTACCGGCCCAGGCCTGCCACGCCGGAAGGCGACGTCTGCCAGATTCCCCTGGGCGACGGGTTCTACGCCTACGTGGACGCCGCGGACTACGAATGGCTCAGCCAGTGGACCTGGAGCCTCGTGGGCGGATACGCCGGCCGCATCAGCAGGAACAAGCTGATTCTCCTGCATCGGGAGATCATGAAGCCGCCCAAGGGGATGGTCGTCGATCACAAGAACCGCAACAAGCTCGACAACACGCGTGACAACCTGCGCAACTGCACGCACGGCCAGAACGTCCAGAATCGGGGCAAGCGAAGGGGCTGCTCCTCCCGGT
>CALMMH010000873.1 GCA_937868145.1 uncultured Phycisphaerales bacterium | reverse complement strand
TTCGCCGGTTCGTCCTGCAGAATCTCCGCCAGGTGGGGGTAACGCGTGCTATAGGGCGGCCGGTCGTAGGGGACTTCTTTGAGGCCGTTCATCAGGAAAGGATCCCGGCCGTCGAACCAGAAGCTCGCCCAGCCGATTCCGCGGGCGTCGACGTGAATCGCGGGATTGCAGCCGATGAAGAGATTGTTTGCGATGGTGTTGTCCCGCCCGCCGCCGATCATCGCGGCGCGCCCGGCGCGATCGAAAATATTGCCGACGATGGTCGTGCCGCAGAAACAGTCGTCGAGATAGACCGCCATCACATCGACGAAACCGTCCTTGGCGGTGATCGTCGGGCCGATGTCGTGGAAGTGGTTATGCCGGATGACGGTGCCTCGCATCGTGAGGTTGCGGCCCATGTAGATTGCGCCTGCGTCGCCGGTCTGGGTGCAAACCCGGTAGATCTCGTTGTAGGCGACCTCGTGGTCGTTGCCGCCCATCAGGATCGCGTTGTGCGGGCCGTCGTGGAGCCGATTGTGAAGCGCCTTGTTGCCCACCCCATGGATGCCAATCGCCGGGCGGTAAGTGCGGCACAGACGGCTGTGGTGGTAGATGTCGCAGTTCTCGACCACGTGCCCGCCGGGTGTCAGGGTCTTGCGGTCCCCGCCACTGACGGAGACGCCGCTCTCGCCCAAGTCGAAAAGGTCGCAGCTCACAACCCGGTGGTTCGTGCCGCCATCGATCTCGATGCCGCTCGTGCCCAGACTGCGCAGTGTGCAGCCGGCCACAGTGACGTCGCTCCCCCCGACGATCCGAATCCCCTCGCCCCGGGAGCAGGCCAGGGTCAGGCACTCCAGGGAGAGATTGCGAGCCTCGTTGATGGTGATCAAGGGGGCTTCGAGCGTCGAAAGGACCGTCTCGCCGGGGCTTGGCAGCCAGGCATGGAGCGTGCCCGTCTTGCGGTCCAGCCAGTACTCGCCGGGCGAGTCCAGCTCTTCGATCAGGTTCAGGGCGTAGAAGCGTTTGCCCGTCTTGTAGCCGTACACGCCGTGGGGCGGCTCAGTGACCAGGGTCTGTGTCGCCGTATCGACGGACGTCACCTTCTCATACGAATCGGTCCAGTCATAGGTCCAGTAGCCATGTACCCAGAGTTCATCGGCCCCGGCCCAGCGGGCGAGACGCTCCGGTTCGACCTTGATCCCGAACTTGTCCTCGCCGCCTGATGCCAGGGTGCTCCATTGGTCCCCGTTGGGCCAGCGTGCGAGCGTCTGCGGGATACCGTCGACGAAGAGTTCCGGCGTCGAAGGCGACGTGCTGATGCCAAAACCCCGGCGACGCAAGGTCCCAAGATCACCGCTCAGCTTCACTTCCCTGACCTTGCCGCGTGCGCTTTCTGGCAGGCGAGGATCAGTGGAAGGCGTCCAGCCGGTGAGGATCCTGCCGCCGAGCAACCGCGTCCCGGGTTCGCCTCGGACGGTGAGGCCGGAGTCGCGGTGGTCGAGAGCAAAGGAAGCCATACGCAGATAGGTTCCCGCACAGAGGGTGATCGTGTGCCCTCCCCCTCCCTCCGTCCGCAACCGGTCCCTCGCGGCCTCCAGCGATGCAAGTGGCTTTGTCTTGGTCCCCAGGTTCAGGTCGTCGCCATTGGGGCCCACGAACAGTTCCATCGCATTCACCGGCAACGCCAGCGTCAACAGCATGATGAAGAAGGCAGGTTTCATAGCGTCTCCTCTGGTTAAGGGGTCATTATGAGCCGGGCGAGCTGGCCCAGCGTCGGCTGAAATCACAGGTCGAGGCCGCTTGAGGCGTACCATCGCAAGTTCGCTGGCCAGGTCAAGTTCTCCTTCCTGGACCAGATGGGCTACGAGCGTGTTGCGGATGCGGAACCATCATTCAAGCAACCACTTTGCCGTGTGGTCGTCCGTCACCAGGACGTTGATCAGTCGTCCTCGCAAAGCCGCCCGAATCGCGGATCGCTTCTCCGCACCGCCTGCGACGGCGATGACTCGCTTAATCCCTTTGATCCGTTCGAGATCCGTTCCGACGATTCGCTCGTTGATCGGATGATCGACTTTGCGGCCGTCGGCATCGAAGAATTGCAGGGCGATATCGCCTGTAACGCCATTGGCCTTGAGTTCCTTGATCTCTGCGGCGGTTAGCGTGCTGCCGCTCGACAGGAGCGTGGAGCCCGGTTCGAAGACGCCGATGCCCACCAACGCCACGTCCGCTCGGGCGGCTAGCTCCAGCGTGTCCGTTACCTGGGGATCCGTCACCAAGGCATCGTGGATGACTTTGTCCTTGACGATCCCCGGCGCCTGAATCAAGCGAGGTTTGGCTCCGAGGGCCTGGGCCATGCGCCGGGCCAATTCGGCCCCGTGCGTTTCGGCTTCCACTTCGCCCAATCCGCCGAGGAATTGGACCACGCGAACGTCCGGCAGATCCAACGACGGCAATGCGTTGACGACGGACAGCACCGCCGTACCCCAACTCAGCGCAACGACCTCGTGGCCCTGGAGGCATCGAGCCAGGCATGCGGCCCCCACGCGGCCCAACTCGTTGACGATGACGCCGGTCTTCAGGGACGAGCATGTGACGACGATCGCCTCCTTCAATTCGTAGGCGTCCTCCAGATGCCGCTCCAAATCCGCGTTGGATCCCAGTGGAGAGGCGATCATGATCTGGACGACCTTGTCTTCCCTCGCCTCCCGGAGCAACCGGGAAACCTTCACACGCGACAGGCCGAACCGGTCTCCGATCTGCTGCTGGGTCAAGCTGTCGTCGTAGTAAGCCCGGGCGATCTTATACAGCAGCCTCTTGCGTTCCAGGTCAGTCATCATAGGTCGTACATCTGTTCCTTCCTGAGCTTGGTGTCGGATTGTCTACGGAGCCAGTCCCGCTGTCAACTCGGATTGTGGTTGACAGAAAGGTCTGCTACGCGTCATTGTGTACATATGTTCAGTAATGAACAAGTAGGTTTTGCCCTGGGCGCCCTGTGGAAAGAGGTCGCAGGCGTACTGTACGGTGGATTTGTATGTCGTTGGCGGTTGGTGCCTGCGTTGGGGGCGGGATTTCCTGTTCCAAGCGAGGCGACGCCCAGTCGCAGATGACGGTTTGCTTCGCGTTTCAGGATCTGGAGACGGAGTTTGGGGTCGCCGGTCACAGGGCGATCGCCCAGACGCTCAAGGCCATCGAGTCCGGCGAGAAGACTCCCGGCAAGTGGATGGACGATCCCGGGTTTGCGCTGACCCAGGCCAACATGGCCGAGCGGTCGATGGACATGTGGGGCTTCCAATTGTTCGCCGGGGCCTGTTGTCTGAAAATTTCGTGCTGTATCTGAGCCTCGCGGGCCGCTTCGAGACCTACAAACAACGGTATCCTGCCTTGAAGAACCTGGGCAATCCTGGTACATAGAAGGCGGACGCCGATACGTGGCGGTCGACGGAAAGCCAAGGCTCTTCAACATCGGAGGATCGTACC
>CALMMH010000872.1 GCA_937868145.1 uncultured Phycisphaerales bacterium | reverse complement strand
CGAGTTCTCGACCGGCATCCTGGAGTGGAAGGTCTACGACTCGGGCAAGTCGCCCGAATTCCCGCCCATGGTCACCGCGGGCATCGACCGCGCCGTCGTGCTGGGCGGCAAAACCTACCTGGCAGGCGAAGTGAAGACGCTGAAGACCGGCGACACCGTGCCTATCGCCTGGAGCAAGCAGTCCGGCCCCGGCAAGGTCGCTTTCGAAAAGGCCGATGCCGTAGTGACCACCGCGACCTTCTCCGCCCCCGGCGAGTACGTCCTGAAGTTGACGGCCGGAAAAGATCCGCTGAGCGCATCGTCCACACTGGTGGTCAAGGCCGTCACTCCGCCTCCGACGGATCGGCTCGACGTGGTCTATACGAAGAAATACAAGATCGACAATCCGCTGTGGAACTCGCGGGCCAAGGCGCTGATCGTCAACTGGATCCCGCACTGCATCGCGAAGAACAACGACCCGAACCTGCGGGAAGGCGGCATGAACAACTTCATCGAGGCCGCCAAGAAACTCCGGGGCGAACCCGCCAAGCCGCACATCGGGTATCCGTTCTCCAACGCCTGGGTGCACCAGACGGTCGAGTCGATCTGCATCGCTCTGATGGTCGATCCGCAGGGCGACTCCGAGATCATCAAGGCCCAGGAGATGCTGAAGGCAACGCTAGAGGACTGGATTCCCAAGATCCTCGCAGCCCAGGAGCCCGACGGCTACCTCCAGACCCGCTACACGTTGGGCACACGAGGCGAGCGGAGCACGCCGAAGCGTTGGAGCCGCGACCTCAGAGGCGAGCATGAGGGTTACGTCGCCGGTTACTTCATCGAGTCGGCGATCAATCATTACACGCTGACCAACGGCACAGACAAGCGACTCTACGACGCGGCCAAGAAACTTGCGGATTGCTGGGTCGCCAACCTCGGGCCCGGCAAGAAGGAATGGTACGACGGCCACCAGGAGATGGAGCAGGCGCTCGTCCGCTTCGGCCGGTTCGTCAACGACATGGAAGGTCACGACAGCCATGGCGACAGCTACATCCAGCTCGCCAAGTTCCTGCTGGATTGCCGCAAGGACGGCGACGAATACGATCAGAGCCACGTGCCGGTGCAGCAGCAGTATGAGGCGGTGGGCCACGCGGTCCGCGCCGCCTACAGCTACTCGGCCATGTCGGATGTGGCGGCTGAGACGCACGATCCGGATTATCAGAGCGCCGTAATGAGCCTCTACGAGAGCATGGTCAACAAGAAATATTACGTCACCGGCGGCATCGGCAGCGGCGAGACCTCCGAAGGCTTCGGGCCCGACTACTCCTTGCGGCACGACGCCTATTGCGAGTCCTGCTCCACCTGCGGGCTGATTTTCTTCCAGCACAAAATGAACATCGCCTACCACGACGCCAAGTACGCGGACCTCTATGAGGAGTCGATGTACAACGCCCTGCTGGGCTCGGTCGATCTGGAGGCAAAGAACTTTTATTATCAGAATCCGCTGGATTCGCGAGGTCCCCGCTATCCGTGGCATGCCTGCCCCTGCTGCGTGGGCAACATCCCTCGCACGCTGCTGATGCTGCCCACCTGGACCTACGTCAAGGGCGACGACGGGCTCTACGTGAACCTCTTTGTCGGAAGCACGATCAACGTGGAGAAAGTGGCCGGCACCGATGTCCAGATGGTCCAGAAGACCGACTATCCTTGGAGCGGCGATGTCTCGATCACCGTCAATCCCGCCAAGAGCAAGAAGTTCAGCATTCGCATCCGCGTGCCCGATCGCAACGTCAGCGAACTCTACACCAGCACGCCGCCGTGTGATGGAATCACCTCCCTGTCAGTCAACGGCAAGACGATCAAACCCACCATCGAGAAGGGTTACGCCGTGATCAAACGCAAGTGGAAGACCGGTGACAAGATCGAGTTGAAGCTGCCTATGGCGATCCAGCGGATCGTCGCCAGTGAGAAGATCGCCGCCACCACCGGGCAAGTCGCCCTGCGGTATGGCCCGCTGATCTACTGTGTCGAGGCGGCAGACCAGGAGTTGGGCAAGGTTCTTTCGCCCGAGGCCTCGCTGACAACCGAATGGAAGGGCGATCTCCTGGGCGGTCTGACGGTCATCAAAGGGACCTGGGCCGATGGCTCGCCTTTGACGGCGATCCCCTATTACGCTCGCGACAATCGAATCGGGGAAAGACAACGAAGCCAGAGACGGCCTCTTAACTCGTCCGTGTGGCTGAAAGCGCAATAGCTCGACGCCATCTCCAGATGCGAAATCCCGTGACGGCGGGAATCCACAGGTTCACCCCTGGCGGATTCCCGCCGTCGCGGTTTTATGTGGCGACGACGTCAGGCTTCCGAGCAACACAGGCAGCCTCTTGCCCGTTGCCGCTCGGTCTCTTCCGGCCGGGTACGCCCGGATATCCCCGCCAGCCGCGGGATAATCCCTGCACCGTCCGAACCACAGCGACCGTATAGGGTTCCTGCCAATCGACTTGGATAAAACGATGAGGATCATCCGTCTTGGCGAACGGAGAGAGTATCCCCCACAACTCCTTCCCGACTCCGATGATGCTGGCGTCGACTTCGGGATCATCCCGTGTCTGCGGCCATCGCGGCGAGACGCTGGTGTTGACGGCCAAGAGCAACCGTTCCCGATCGACGGCTAGTTGCGACAGCACCTTCTCCAACGGCTTTTCCTGAAGCCACCGCTTCACGTGATAGAGGCAGAAGATATGCAGAGGATTGCTCAGCTCCAACTCCGAATCGGAGAGTCCTTCGATCAGGCACCGTGCCCAGGCGCCCGGATCGGCGGCCATCTGCGCAAAGGATTTGCCCGTCTGGGATTCGAGTTCCGCCTTGAACGTGTGGGCCAGTTGGTTGCGCCAATCCGGGCTGAACATCCTGGGCAGCGGATCTTCCAGGCCGGTTTGGTTCCAATCCAGACCGCCGGCCTCCTCAGGCGTCGGAATCACCATCAGGCGATCCACCCATCTTCGCAGTTTTCGCACCTGATTGGCCAGACCAGGCTCCTCAACTGCTTTGGCTTCCAGAGGCGCAGGCGGAACAGGTTGCTTGAAGCTCTTGCAGATCAAATCGATGTTCTTGTACCGGGGAAACTGCACCATCGCGATCGCAACCCAAGCGGAAGCCAACGTCGCAGCCAAAACCGACGAGGTAAATGTCACATGGAAAGAAGCGAAGGTCTGGCACAGAGCCCCCCATGCGGCGGTCAGGGAGACCAAGCCGGCAAAGAATCGAGGTCGGTTGGCAGGCGGCATCAGATCGGGAGTCTGCTCCTCCTCCGGCGTCCCCTTCGGCCACTCGACAGCGACGGCGCTCGAATACAGCAGGAGCGAACCTACGAGGCCAAAGGCAACGGCCAAGCCACCGGATACGATCCCGCCGATGGTGACGGCTCCCGTCGTGCCCGGCCTCAGGAAACTCCACCCCAGGCCCGCCAGAGCCCCTGCCAGGAACAACACAAACAGCACCCGTTGCACATTCGAGGGACGCGCCTGGTAATAGCTGGTTGGCGCCGGCTGCGAACCGTCATCGTCCTCGGGGACCATGATCCGCCGGCAGGTAGTCCATCGCGTGTCCAGGACGGTCGCCATGCTGGCCCAAATGGCGGCGACGCCGCCTGCCACGATGGCGCCAGGCTGCTCAAACCCATGTCCGAGCCCGACCACCGTCATGCCCACCGCCGCGATCGCCGCTGCCGCAATGTAGGATTCGATCGAGACCGGCCGACTGAGAACCGTCAAGGGCGTGTCCTTGAAGGATGGCCGAAACGGGGTATGCCAGCGAACGTCTCGCTGCTCCTGCCATCTCTTCATGGGGACATACGTGTCCTGCATCTGTTTCCGGAAGGCCCCGGCCACTCGATGCCGTGAATCCCAGCGCGCTCGGAGGGCGCTGAGCGTCGTCATCTCATCGAGATGCGCTCGGAGCCTGACCGCGAACCAGCGGAGGCTTGAGATGGGCTTCTCCTCGCAGACCTTTTCAAGGGCATGCTCCAGCAACGCGATCGTTTTCTTCTCCCGACTGGTCTCCGAAGAAGGCGGAGATTTTTCCGAACCGGCTGCGACACTCGGAGGCTCTTCACTCTCGTAGGCAGCCGAAACATCCAGCACAAGACGCTCAACCAGCCCGTCCAGAGCATCGCTCCGCTCCTGGCTCAGGTGGCCATGCTCCAGGTCGTCGAACGAGGGATCCTTGGCGGCCGCAACAGCGATCTCGTGAGCCACCGCCGAGGGATCCCAACGAAACCGCTTGCACATGATCGCCCCACAGAAATCCAGGAAGTCCTCCTTTAGACTGGTGCGGGTCTTCTCGTGCCGCCGCAAATGATGCCGATAGGGACTCAGACCGTGATGCAGGATGAACTCGGCGGCAATGCGCTGCATCTCCTTGGGGCTGTCGAGCCACGTTCGGCTCGTGTCTTCGCCATCCAGCACGTACAGCCTCTGCAACAGATGCGTCTTCTCCATGTCCTCGACCAGTTGTTCGAACACCTCATACCACGTGGATTCCTGAGTGACGCCGGTACCGACGGTCCTGCCGGTCAAAGCCAGGCCGGTCATTTCGATCGAGGGGTCCACCTGCCGCACCAGTTGAACGAGTTCGACAACAAACGGGACCACGCCGGGCGACGTCAAATCCACAATGACATACGCGTGAATCTGAGTGCGAGATCCACTGTTTTGTGGCTCCTGGCCCGTCGCTCGCAGGCGACGGACCAGCGAACATACATCATTGAACACCGACTCGTCGAACCGACCGGACAGAACCCCCGCGGCCGAGGTCGTGTCCGGCACACTGATTTCGGACAACCAGAGACAGCCGGAAGTACGGATTCTCCCGGCTCCACGGGCAATCATCAGCCCAAAGGGGCCCGCCACACGTACCGATAGCGCCTTGGCCGCCTGTGGCAGTTGATTCACCGCGCCCACCGCATCAGCCCCTGCGGCGATCAGCAGGACCGGCTGGTTCTGCGAGGTGTTCGTGCGTTCCTCAATCTCCATTCGACTTCTCCGACGCCGCCTGCATCACCAGCGTTCCCTCCGATCTGCCAGCCCCATCCTGTGCTCCGCTCACCGCCTTGAGGACCTCGCAACAGGTGTCCCACCCCTGTCTGATCCTCACCACATGATCGGCGGGCATCATCTTCATGGGTTTGTCGAGTTGAAGGAGCAACGCCCGGATGTCATCCTCGAGTTTGGAGAAACCCTTCTTCAGGGCCGGGACGTCCGAAGCGGTGAGAGTGCCCAGATGGCGCATGACGTGTTCCCGCGTGCTCGTGGAGATTCGCGTCGCCTCCACGGCCACGCGGACGTCCGACGGCGGGCACTCGGTGAGGCCCTGCTCGAGCGAGTTGAAAGCCAGGGCCATCGACTTGCGGATCTTGCCGAGCAATAGTTTGTAGTGGTCGTAGTCAGGTCCCTCGGCGCCGCCCATTCTGGCGACGCGCGTGCGCTCCTGAGCCCACTTGCGTCTCACGTCCAGATACTCCTCATACCAACGATCGTCGAGCCACAGGTTCGAGTCTTCGAATCGGGTTCGCTCGCGAACATACTTCTTCGCAGCGGCCACGTAATCCTCGTAGGTGGCCAGGGCCGGAAGGCAGAATCCGTAGTCGATCCGCAGCAGTTGAAACCACACGTCGGTCTTGTTCTCAAAATCCGGAGAGATGTGCGCCTCTCGGAAATCGGCCCCCAGGCTGTGCCCCAGCAGATCGGGCACGCAGCAACCCTTCGTGTGCTGCGAGATCGTGACGGACAGCGGTTCCGCGTACTTGTTCGCCCGATTCAAGTCGATCTTGGGCGCGGCCCGTTCATAGATGTCCGTCACTTTCTTGAAATAGGCGTGTTTCGCGGCTTGGTCATCAGGCGAAACCCCGCGATAAAAACTTTCTTGCTTGTCTCGTTTGACGTCGGCCAGGAACTCCTGCCTCTCGCGTTTGAGTCGCCCGAGGGTCTTGACGAGTCGATCTTCCGTCTTGCCGATCCCCCCTTCTCCATCCTTGACCTCGTCCAGCGTGAAGACAACCTGTCGCAGAATCGGACGGATGAGATTCTGGCGGAG
>CALMMH010000871.1 GCA_937868145.1 uncultured Phycisphaerales bacterium | reverse complement strand
TAAGGGGCTTGACCTGCGCGCTGAGTTCAAGGCAGCGAGCCTCCCCTGCCTCCAGATGCGGCAGGACCCAGGCGTACGTGTGGGTATTCGGATCGTACCGTCCAGATCACTTGTCGCCGGCAACCTGCAGAAATGCCATTTCCGCGGGTAGGGTGTCAACGAGGGAGACATTCGTCACTACGCGGCTGTTCGGGTTGCTGAAGCACACGCTGTAGGTGATGGTCTCTCCAACATCGACCGTCCGGAGTTCCTGGCCGCTTGCCACCTCGCCGCCGGACTGGATGGTCTTACTGATGACCAGAGGATCCAGAGTCGCATACTGGACGATCACGCCGGCTGTTGTGGCCGTCGGCTCGGTTTCGTAGCTGTCGATCGTCACGGCATTACTGACGACCGTATCGGCCGCCAGATCATCGTGAACCTGCACTTGCAGGCGAACGATACCGGAGGCGCCGGGCAACAGCGATGAGTACTTGCACGTGTAGGTGTGTCCTTTGGGGTCATAGACCCCCTCTGAGTCACCTCCAATAGTGCCGACGAAGCTGACTTCCACAGGTAATGTGTCAACCAGGGTCACATCGGTGACTGCAGAGGTATTCCGATCGTTCGCATAGGTGATCAGATACTCGACGACATCGCCGGGATTGACGACGGGAGTCTGCTGCTCGTCACGCCGGGCGTTGACAATTTTCTTCTGAAGACTCAGGGGAAAGAACTGCGGAGCAGGCCGTGGGACGCCGGTGTAAGACGCTACGAGGTTGCTGGAATCGTTCCCACAATACATGCTGATGTGCAGGCCCACCAGGCCACTGGTGGCACCTTTCGTGAAAATATGGCGGGGGATGGCTCCTTCCACGATATAGGACCATTCCTCCATCCCAAACGCAATATTGGCCAGGCCGATCACGGACTCGAGCGGGCTGACGCCCATGCGCCAGGGCCCGCCTTGCCAACCTTCGCCTTCGAAATAATGCAGGGTGGTCTTTTCCCACACCGGCTGTGCAATCACTTGCCCGAGAAGACCATACTCCGTGGATCCAATGCGCACACCGTAGTCCAGGCCCAACGTGGAGTTTCCCGGGGGCCCCTCCATGATGACGCGGCCATGCTCCGTGATATCCATACCGACATCCGTGTTGGGCATTCCCCAAGAGCTGATGTCAAAATCCAGTCCCAGGTCGCCGCCGGATCGTGGTCCGGTATTGGGGATGGGCGGAGCGTCTAGGGGAAAGGCGGCGAAGGGGAACTTGGTCACGAAGGCGAAGTAGAAGAAGTTGGCATCGTCGTCAAAGTAGAAGGCTTCCATGTCGTAGAAGTCTTGCCAATAGTTGTCGACGTCGTACGTGTTCTGGTTGTCCGTTACAATGTAGTTGGCCGTGGGCGAGTCCGGTTGCCAATCATGGCTCGGACGCACCCCCCAATCGACAAGCGAGCCGTCGATACTATAGGCCCCTTGTGCGGCAGTGGTCAGACCGAGCAGACACAACAGCATACGCGGGACCCATCGTTGTCGAAGAGAGATGCAGAGACACGTTCTTCTTCGTGTTGGCACCACAGAGATCATCACCTTCACCCGCCTTTCTCAATGCGAGATGACGCCATCCGTGGGTACAGACTCCTCCTCCTACACTTGGTCGACATACACGTCCATTATACACCTGATCATCGGTCGAGCGATTCAAAAAAGACACTGTATCCCGCAGTTTTTTTCAGAAGCAATGGCGCTCGCCAAGCGCATGTCATGCGCAAATGTGGATATTTCTACTCCTTTGCTACCACGGTTCCCCTTCTTCAATACCCACACAACTGAGTCGGACGGCACCCGCCACGCAACTCCCACGGCCAAAGGCATCAGTATCATACGAGAATTAAAGGTGTCCGGTGCGAATGGCATGAAGATAAGCGGGAGTCTGGGACGGAGCGGGGTCCGGCATGGGAAGGAGCGGGGTCAGGCATTGAAACGGGCCTGACGTGCGAGGGGACCCAGGGCGTCAGGCACATTCTCTCTGCATGGGGGGGGAGCGGCCCGGAGCCGCGTCGCTCGTCGCTGGGCCCTCGTTGCTCGAATGAGCGAGACGGTGGACGGGGTCCACCCTGGCGTTGTCGCCCGATTTCTGAGGCAGTGAATACGGTTGAACTGCGTCCACTCACAGGGTACAATTGAGTGAATGAGCATGCTCGCAGTCGTGCTATGGGATAGGGATAATGTACTTTGAGGTCATCGGGGAGATAGCAGAGGTCGAGGTGATCGCCGTCGGCGGCAATATCGACGACATTATGCGTCTCAGACGCCAGTTCGGCGCCGGTCGATGGCGAAAGCTCAAAGGCATTGCCCAGGTTCGTGTGGAACATGGCGGCGTGCGAGTTGCCGAGCTTCACTGGTATGAAGCCCACGGTATCGGCCGACGAAAGATGAAGATCAAACGATTCCTGGATTGAGCTATGATACAGTCAAATCCGAAGAGCCGATTCGCGTTGTGCGTCGAGAACAAGGACAGCGAGGACCTTGAAAAGCGGAAGATCTACGTCGTGCTGTCGGATGAGGATGCGGAAAAGGAGGGGTATTTGCGGGTCGTCGATGAGTCCGGCGAGGACTACCTGTATCCGGCGTCCTATTTCATCCTCGTGGAATTGCCCGCGGAGGCCCAGGAAGCCCTGCGAATCGCAGGCTGATGCCTCGTCGCGTCGCTCGTCTTCATCGAGAATTATCGGCATCAGGTACTTCGTCCGGCGTGTGACAGTCCGGATCTTGCGTGGCTGGAGCGGCGGGACGCCGCGTGGAAGCGTGGGAGCATGGACGCGTGAGAGGGCTGTCCGCAGATTCCGCCGATTTACGCAGATTTGAGGAGGTCTCAATCTGTGAAATCTATGTAATCTGCGGATGATCTCCTGTTCCTTATAATACTCCCCAAAATCTGGACCACGGGTTAAGGTGGATTCGTTGCCTGAATGGCAAGGATATTCAGGAGACGAATGATGGAGAACAAACGTAGGAAATTCGATGGGTCGTTCAAGGCCAAAGTGGCGTTGGCGGGGGTCAAGGGGGACCGGACGATGGGCGAGTTGGCCGGCGCGTTCGGGGTGCATCCGAACCAGATCGCCAAGTGGAAGCGGCAGTTGTTGGACGGGGTATCCAAGATTTTCTCCGAGGGACATCGGGAGGACCTTCGCCAACAGGAGGCCTTAACCGATCGGTTGTACCAGCAGATCGGTCAATTGAAGGTCGAGTTGGACTGGTTGAAAAAAAAATCTGGCCTTGACGCTTGAGGAGAAACGGGCCGTGGTCGAGACGCGACATCCGGAGATCTCGCTGCGACGTCAGTGCGAGTTGCTGGGCCTCAGTCGCAGCAGCCTGTACTACTGCGGCGAAGCGGACCTCAGTTACAATGAGGAACTGATGCGTCTGCTGGACGAGCAGTATCTGCAGACCCCGTTCTACGGCGTCCCACGCATGACGGCCTGGCTGCGTCGCCAGGGTCATGCGGTGAACGAGAAACGCGTGCGTCGTTTGCTGCGGCTGATGGGCCTGGAGGCCATTTACCCCCGGCGAAAGCAGGGTCTCAGCCAGGCGGACCGGCAGCACAAGGTCTATCCCTACCTGCTGCGAGATCTGGAGATCACGCGGCCCAACCAGGTCTGGGCCGCCGATATCACGTACATTCGAATGGCCCGCGGCTGGGTGTACCTGATGGCGATTCTGGACTGGTTCAGCCGGTATGTGGTGGCCTGGGATCTCTCGATCACCCTGGAAGCGGACTTCTGTGTGGCGACCCTCCAACGGGCGTTGAGCCTGGGACGACCGGAGATCTTCAATACGGATCAGGGCAGTCAGTTCACCAGCGACGATTGGATCGAGACCCTGAAGGACGCCCAGGTCGCCATCAGCATGGACGGCCGCGGGCGTGTGTTTGACAACATTTTCATCGAGCGGCTGTGGCGGAGCGTCAAGGTGGAGGAAGTCTATCTCCACGACTACCAAACGGTCCGAGAGGTGCGGGACGGTCTGGGGTGGTATTTCCCCTTCTACAATGAAGAACGTCCGCACCAGGCGTTAGGCGATTGTACGCCGGCGGAAGTGTACACGGGGTTCGAGAGACGCGGCGGATCGCTCGCTCCGCTGCGCTGCGCCAGGGGCTCCGCTCCGCTCGCTCCCGCCGCGTATTCCCCGGCGATGGATCCACCTAAGAAATCTGTAATTTTGGTCTAGACAATGGGGAGAGGTTCAGAGAGCTCCTCGAAGAGGAGCAAATGGCTACGACACGATGTGGTGCTCAGGCAAGGATTGTTCTTGCTCGCCGTCTGACTTTCTTCGCCTTCTGCCCCCAGTCTTTGGCATGGCAAGATCACGTGGAGTTGCCGGATGAACTTCTGTTAGGCTATGCAGTCATCCTGACTATGCAGCTTCCGGATGGTTCCAGACGCACATACCTGCTGGAGGCCGTAATCCGACCGCCATCGGTAACATACGAAAGCCCGAATAACGGTATTCTCACAGTCGAAGTCCCAAACTACTATGTCCACAGTACACGGTCATTCGATACGCATCTGGGAACACAGCGTCACAACCGGATGTTGACCTTTGAAGGGAGCTTCTTCACTCAGCAGAACGATTTGACAAGTGTTTGCGCGCATGCGGCTTTACGTACGGCTGTCAACAGTTGTGCCGGCATTAATGGTCTGCAGGCGATGACCCAAAAGGGCAAGCTGACTAATCAATACATAAATGACATATTGGGTATAGATTTCAGCAGCCCACGGAAGACCCTCGGGCACTACTCCAATGATGACCAAGCAATTAATCGAAAGCTAGGGCTTACCCGAGAAGACATACACACAGTCGTTGAATCGCTCGGCGCAAGACTTCTGGTCAGTAATTTTATCGAGGATTTATCCGTAGATTATGACGAGTTTATGTACCCACTCGTCGAATCTCGCCTCCCCACTATTTTGGAGGTTGAAGGTTGGGATAGAGCTAGGAATCAGATGTATGCCCACGCACTTGCAGTCACAGGCCACACTCTGAACTCTGATCGATGGGAGCCTGAAGCGAACGTTGGATATGGCAAGTATCCGAAGAGACAATACATTCAAGTGTGTGAGTGGGTGTGTCATTATGTCATCAACGATGACAACTACGGGATGAATGTGACTCTACCATCGAGCATGGTAAGAAATGACATAGTGCCTTACAAGAACCCCAACCTACATGCAACAAGAGTAATGTCCATCGTGCCGCGAAAGATCACGTGGGCCGGTTATACGGCTCAACGGCGTGCAGTGTCCATTGCGCGAGCTCACATCCGAGATACGCGATTGGCGTCTCCATCATACTGGCTTGACAAACTGAAGGAGAGGAACCAAGACGGTAACCTAGTATTTCGGACAGTTCTCCAAGAGAACGATGCGTACCGCCGATATATGGAAGACCTGATCCAGAAAGGCATTATTCGCGCGACGAACGCACAACGCGCTTATCTATCATCTCTGCCAAAGTATCTATGGATTACAGAAGTTAGTATTCCCCATCTATATTCTGGCAATAAGGCCAAATTGGGTGAGGTTGTCGTCGATGCTTCGGCATCACAAAAGGACATCGAAAGCGGTCAATGTGTTTTCATGGCTTGGTTTCCAGGATTTCTACGCCATCGATCAAAGCAGAGATCAGAACTCTTTGGCGTTGACACCCATGTTCCCTTAATAAGGAGAAACGGCCTGCCACTCATTGAGTGGTAGCGGGTTTGTGTGAGATCGCAGAAGTTCCTTTGGCAAGTGATTAGGGCGAGGCCAGAAGGATCTATCCAATGAGCACAGATAATGCAATCGAGAGAATCCAAGCGATGAAGGCTGTTGTCGCAGCGATAGGCATGCTCTTGATCTTGGCAGGGATAGCAATGGTTGCATGGGACATCAGAGATGAGGCTGGCCTCTCGCTGAAGACACCAATCATAGAGGCAGAGATCAGTGGGACTTTAGCTGGGGTCATGGTGATATTCTTGGGCTTCTGCTTGGACCTAGTCCTCAATCAAGCGAAGCCTTCGCGATAATTTCAAGAAAAACTCGAAACCA
>CALMMH010000870.1 GCA_937868145.1 uncultured Phycisphaerales bacterium | reverse complement strand
GAAGATCATTATTGCGCGAGCCGATCAGGCAGCGGTTGTTCGTGCGGCTCTGGCACGAGGAGACGCCGATCCCCAAGTCGTGTGGGTCGGCGCCTCATCCCCACCCGAGGGAAACACCGGCACCACCTGGGCAGCGACACTGGCGCGCGGCGCGGCGGCGCGGGATACCGCCCGCGTGGCGGCCATAGGGCGGCAAGCCCACAGCATCGACATTGACCTCGCATCGTTGATCTACACCTCTGCGACGATGGGCAATCCCAAAGGGGTCATGAGTACCCACCACAATATGATCTCCGCCGCACGCAGCGTCATACAGTACCTCCAGAACCGGGAGGACGATATCATCCTGGTTGCCTTGCCGCTCTCATTCGGCTATGGACTGTACCAGGTCATCATGGCTGTGATGTTCGGCGGGACAGTCGTGCTGGAGCCGTCGTTCGTGTATCTTCACAACATCTTAAGCCGCGTCGCACAGGAAAGAGTCTCCGGATTGCCCCTCGTGCCAACCATGGCGACCATGTTGCTCCGGATGCATGATCTCAGGAACTACGATTTGAGCAGCCTTCGGTATCTGACCAGCGCCGGTGATACACTGCCGGTCCGATACATCCGAAACTTGCGCCGATGTTTACCGCACGTCAAGATCTTCTCGATGTTTGGTTTGACCGAATGCAAGCGGGCTGCCTACTTGGACCCTGAGGAACTGGACCAGCGGCCCGAATCTGTCGGCAAAGCGATGCCGAACTGCGAGGTGTCAGTGGTAGACGAGGAGGGAAATGCGGTAGGACCAGGAGAAGCCGGCGAACTGATTATCAGAGGTTCCAATGTCATGCAGGGATACTGGGAGGATCCCGAGATGACCGCCCGCGCGTACCGGCCGGGTTCCTATCCTGCGGAACGGTGGCTCCACTCCGGCGATTACTTCCGCCGGGACGGGGATGGATTCCTATACTTTCTGGGCCGAAAGGACGACATGATCAAGATTCGTGGCGAACGCGTCAGTCCCAGGGAAGTGGAGGATGCCCTATGTGAGATGGACGATATTGCCGAGGCTGCCGTAGTGGGCGTTCCGGATGAGCTCCTCGGCCAGGCGATCAAGGCGTTCATTGTCCCGTGTGCCGGAACATTGGACAAGAACGCGATTCTCAGATACTGCGCGGGCAGACTTCAACCGTTCCTGATACCAAAGTATATCGAGTGTGTCACGGCGCTGCCCAGGACCCCGCGCGGCAAGATCGACAAACGTCAACTGCAGATCGTTGAGGCGAGATGATGGACGGAGAGACCCAAAAGAATATGGTGCAAAACGCGCTGAAGATCGACTGCGAAAGTGAGTCCAAGAGGATCGAGATCGCCATCCAGACCGGTGTCCGTGAGAAATTGCGAAAGCGGGGTGTGGTGGTTGCGTTGTCGGGCGGAATCGACAGCAGCGTGGTCGCAGCATTGTGCGTTCGAGCTCTGGGTTCCGACCGGGTGCGAGGGCTTCTCTTACCGGAGAAGGATTCCTCTGCAGAAACCCGGACGTTGAGCTGTGCCATCGTTGCCCATCTGGGTATTCAAGCGGAGATCCGTGATATTACAGACCTCCTGGAGGCCGCCGGATGTTATCGCTTTCGAGACGAGGCGATTCACAGCGTCATCCCGGAGTATGATTCGTCCTGCACCTGCAAGATGGTGCTGTCTTCCCTCTTTGACCGAGAGCAACTCAGATTGTTCTCCATCGTGGTCGAAACTTCCGAAGGCCGGCGTCTGCGGGCACGGCTTCCCCTCCAGCCTTACCTGCAGATTGTGGCTGCTACGAATTTCAAACAGCGCACCCGCAAGATGCTGGAATACTTCCACGCCGACCGATTATATTACGCTGTGGCTGGCACAGCCAACCGCCTCGAGCACGATCAGGGCTTCTTCGTCAAACTCGGTGACGGCGCCGCAGACCTTAAACCCATAGCCCATCTTTATAAGACACAGGTCTATCGAATGGCTCGGTTTCTTGGCTTGCCGAGGGAAATCTGTGAGCGTGCACCGACGACGGACACCTATTCCATGCCCCAGGACCAAGAGGAGTTCTATTTCTCCGTTCCCTACTACGTGTTGGATTTCTGCCTTCATGCGAAAAACCAGGGCATGCCCCCGGAGGAAACAGCCGGGATGTTGTCGTTAGAGGTGGCACCGGTGGCACGCATTTACAGAGACATCGATGCCAAGAGAAGAACATCGGAATACCTGCATATGGTGCCGTTGCTCGTGGAAACGTCATAGGGTGCACGAATCCGTCGGGCCGTAAGCCGAGAGATTCCAGTCTGTTAGCTTTGAAATCGGGATGAAAGAGGAGGCACTGAAAGCCGGAGATCAGGTCCGTCCGTTATTGAACGGGGCTGGGTTGGGCATATTGTCTTGCGGGTCCGGCCCGGCTCTGGGTCATAGCCGTTCTCGATGAGGATATTCTTCACCGCGGTTTCTCCGATCTTGTATCCGAGGTAGACGATGTAGTCCGTGATTCGGATGTAGCCCCAGTGAGGGGTCTCCTTCTTGAACCGGATCACCAGATTGATGATCTCCTGTGAGATTCTGCTCAGCAGGATGCAACTGTCCTTTTCCGGCTGTTCCCTGCCCGCAGAGGCTAACGGGCCGAGGGATGGCAGACAATCGCTTTCGTCAGATAAGGGCGCAAGTCAAGGGGATGAATGTATTTACGCTCGGATAATATTTGCACCCTACGTCATTTCTGCAACAACCAACAGCAAACGGGTTGCTAAAACCCTTGAGCGGGATCGTCCACATCCGCGACCCCGATACGATGCCGTTCGATCAGAGAAACACTGAACCGGGGCGGCTCCATTCGAGACGGCAGCCGGCCCCTATGGAGGTCCTCGTAGAGACCGATTTTGTCAAAGGGGATCGGAGCGAATCCAGGGACGGAGACGGCGTAGCTCTTCGGATCCAGGGAGACCGCAGCAGCGTCTTTCACGATCGTATTGCCCACCGTCGCCACCGTCTGTTCACTC
>CALMMH010000869.1 GCA_937868145.1 uncultured Phycisphaerales bacterium | reverse complement strand
CCACAAGAGGCGTTCCGTGGAACCGGGCGACATCACGGGCCCGCTGAGCGGCGCGGCGTCGCGCCCTCTCGGAGAGGCCGCCTTCCACCTTTGCCTGAAGACGCCAGGCAATCCGGCGGACAAGATAGTCCTTGTGACGGGCCCTCGTCTCCTCGCCCGTGACCCGCTCGTATTCCCTGCGCAACTCGGCAACCGTCAATCGCCGGAGCCGCGCGACCTTTTTACCGATCTTCATGGCCATCTCTCCTCTCTCATATGCCCTACGGCGTTAACTGGCAGACACATGAGGCCGAGGGGAGGCCGACACAGCAAGGCAATTCCGGTTGGATTCAGAGGGTTTTGCGAGGTCGCATTCAGGAAGAGCAAGTGGTGCATTCGGCGGGGGTAGAAGGCCGCGCCGCATGCGCAGAACGCCTGAAGCAAGGATGCGCGCGACTTGGCGCATGCGATCTTCGGGAGTGCGGGGCGCGTCCGGGTCTTGAAGGCCTTCAGCTATGGTCGCCATGGGCAAGCTCCTCTCGAGCTACGAGCCCACGACGGCCTGAAGTGTCTTCCCGGCGCGGCGTCCGGCTGTTAACTGGTTTGTATACTGGTTACATACCCGGCGGGAGGGCGAGATGTCGGACAGGGCAAGAATCCGGACACCGTGGTCAACGCCTGTAGTGACAGGATCAGAGTCGTCTGTCTGCAGTGTGGGACTCACGGCCGAGGGTCATGGGCGGAGCCCGCTCGTCGGGCTCATGGTGACGCAAATGCTCCCGCAGGAGCTGCGCCCTTTGGCAACAATCGATGGCCTGTGCCGCGCTTACATTCCCCCTGAATCAGCGGTCTCCGGGCCCGGGACCCGGAGACCGTCAGGCGTGCGCCAGCTCAAGCACTATGTCTCATCGGCAGCAATGAGGTCGCGCACTAGCTCAAGGCCTTTGGAACGTCGTTGCGCTCGAGCATGATGCCGGTCTGTCCCGACGGCAGAACTTCCCAGCGACAGGCGAGCATACGGGTTCCCCTGATAGCGCATCCAGAACCACGTCCACCAATAACTCGTGTCACGGTACTTTTGTGCGACAAGCTGACGTACTCGCTCAAATGTGAAGGCCAAGCCGCGTTGATCCTGTATAGAGGGGACATACAGCAACGTGCCTAACATTCGGCCAACATCATCGTGTACTGGCGTAGGGCATGCAATGACGCAACTCGCCCCTTCGTCAAGAAATGCCGACGCCAAGTCCTCGCGCTTCCCCCCAAAATCACGTGATCTGCCAGCCCAACATGCGTTGAGAACAATGAGTGGTCTTGAAGTGAACAGTGAGGGACGTGAGCATTTCTCTCTAGCCTCAGCGACACTTCTACGATCAAACAAAGCACCGCCTTCCTCATCCTTTCCTGATCCCCACAACATGAGGGCGACCTCATGTCTGACAATGTCACCGTGTCCAGCGAAATGCACGATCGTCGGTGAGCACGTGAGGACCGACTGCATGGTCTCGACAGTCGCCGAACGACCCAAAACCAGGTTCCCGTCAGGCAGCAGCGAGTAGCCGGCCGCTCTCAATAGTTCGGCCACTTCGGTGGCTTCCGCCAGTGCCTCCTGCAGGGGCGGTTGGTTGGGGATGTTCCAAGGACAGAGAATGGCTGCGGATCGTGAGCCGGCACCACAGACTTCCGGGTGAAGGCGGCTCAAGGTCTTTTCCGCAAGGCTCGGGATTCGGGCTAGATGCCTGTGCAGACCAAGCCAATCGGCATCGTGGCACCCGAATCGAATAGCCTCCCAAGGAATATCAAGCGAGTCTGGATCGCCGCATAGTAGGACCTCATGCTTGCCTGTAGGATCAACTGCGTCCTGGACGAATGCTGGCAATGTCGACCAGAGGATCTCACCCATGCGTATGACTTTGCTGGCATCGACCCCATGTTCCAGCGCTGTCCGATCCGCAAAGGGCTCGTAGAGCAAAGTAGCCATCGACCGCGCCGATGGAGCAAACCTCTCGGTGATCTCAAATTGGAGCACCCCCGTATCAGAAGACAGAACGCCAAACAGTACATGGTCCTCCGATAGCTTCTCGGTGATCACGAGGCGCAAGGGCGTGCCTACCGCACCCTCTACACACGTCAGAGCCGCCCGAGCGGCAGCCAGGCTTCCCACGCCTGTGGTAGAGGCCAACCTTCCCATTGGGTCACGCACCGTAGCGAGGCCAGCGTACACTTCGTCTGCGCACCCGCGTCGCACCGAGTCCGTCATCAGCAACCAGTAAGCACCGGACACATCGCCCTTGGCGAGGTACAGGTAACTATCGAGTCGCTCAGCTAGTACTACCGCCTCTTTGGCCACCCGCAAAGCCTCACGCCGATGCCCTAGCTTGGACAGGCTCAGCGCAAGGTCATTCAACGTGCCCGCCAAGTGCCCTTCGTAGACCTCAGGCTGTGCAGAGGCCAGATGTCTCCACAGCTCGACCGAGCCGCTTAAGGCTTTTCGTGCCTCTTCATAGTCCCCCGCTCGAAACAGTGTGCCGCCCAGATTGCCGAGGGCCCCCGCAAGCGCTGGCGTGTAGGCCTCCCGTCCCCCTCTGCACAAACCTTCCAAGATCGGGATGACCTCCTGGAAGCCAGTTATCGCCGCGCTCAACTGCCCAGTGGCGCATCGTAGTGCAGCAACGTTCCCCAGCGTCTGCACCAGTGCCGGCTGGTAAAGCCCTGGATCACTTGATACGAGGCGACGGCGTATCTCCAGAGCCTCGCCATATGCTACGAAGGCATCGTTGATGTCGCTTGCGTTACCGGTCATCTGCAAAGAGTTGCCCAGATTGTTCAAGGACGTTGCCAGGTCGGCTTCGAAGACTGACGGCTGCCCCTGCGCGAGCGACCGCCTTACCGCAATCGCTTCGCGCAAAGCTCGCACCGCCCCGTCATAGTCCCTAAGATCGTCAAGGAGCATACCGAGGTTCGAGAGAGTTCCCGCCATGTCCGCCAAGTGTAACCCAGGCACCTCAGCAGCAAGAACTCGCCGA